>DODH01000253.1:0-2102 GCA_003545625.1 Nitrospina sp. | reverse complement strand
GTACCTTCCGGCTGCCCCATACCCGGCTCAATATACGTACCAGGCCTTACATGGTCCAGATGGTAATCGACCTGATAGGTAGTCTGAGCACCAGGATCTATTTTCCAGTCATGGAGCGCTTGGCTGTCTTGCTTCTGACAGTTCAACTGGATAGGTCCCGGACCTTTATTATCAAAGGTGGATTTTGGCTGCAGAGCATGACTTAAAAATCCTCCTGGAGCCAGTGTCCGGTCAAAATTCTTATTCCAAGAATACCCGATCGGCCCAACATTGATGTGTACCGTTGTTTCCTTGTCTTCGCTCAGGTTGACAATATTCCAACCGGCATTTAAACAAACGCTGGATTTCCCGGCAGCGATGGTGGAAACGCCTGCGCTGGCAATGGTAACGGAAAATACAAAAAATACTGCCAATAATGCTATTACAGTCTTTCTCATGTGCTCCCCCTTTCGAAGCTTAATTAAAGGTAAAACTCGAAACAACTTATAAACTTTATTGTTCATCAACCTCTTCGGTGATTTGTGCTCAATACCTTTAGTTCCGTAGTTCCGACTGAAATTACTTCCGTAGCAAAACAACGGATTTTCCCTCAAAACCATCAGGGTCTGGCTATGGTGGCCTGAAAATATCAAACCCCCCACAGGAAGTCAAGCCTTTAATATCCGCCACAAACCGGGGAGAAAAGCTCCTTAAGTATCAATGCCTTGTGAAAGATAAAATCCCGGCCCCAGCCCTGTTGAGTTCTTAACTTTTGCATTGGATGTCGCTATTTTTTGTCTTTTGGCTACCGGCGAGCCGCCGGGGGGCAGATAGCAAAGGCTCATCAAGCCGGGATAACTCTTTGCCCACCAGAGAAAATGTTCGAATAAATTAGCAATCTCCTTTTAAACTCTGAACTTCAAGGATGTCAGACTTAACAAGTCCGTAGAGTTTCTGAGCATTTTTTCACCTTGCTCAGAAATGTCATTGACCACCAACTGCAAACTGCGAAGTTTGGTCAAATGCTTCGATGTGGCAAGATATTTTGCACCGATATCAGTGATACTGTTTGAAGCTAAATTAAGATTTCTTAAATTGACCAGTACTGTTGATTGGGCAAGAGCCTTGACCCCTTCATCTCCAATGCCGTTCTGCGAAAGGTCCAAGGCTCGGACTTCTTTCAAACTTTCCTTCTGGACCAGTTCTATCGCGCCCACCTCTCGCAAGAATTGAGCTTTCAAGTTCAGCACTTGTCCGTCCTTGCTCAATCGGTCCCGGATCAATTCATCTATATTTGGCATATTACACTCCCGACAGGAATCTCTCGGCTACCCAGTGCCCTGGATTTCCTTAGCTACAAACCCGTATTCATCATAGATGCTGAAACCCTCCTGAAGCATCTTTTTTCCATATTTGACCATCAGGTTGGCCTGTGAGTGATTAGGATCAATCTCGATTGTTTTTTTCAAGTGTTTCAATCCCTTCTTGATGTCCTTGACTTCATCGCCATAATTGTCAATTTGCCGTGCCTTGTCAAACAAGTCCGAGGCCCACTTGTAATAAACCGTGGCTATTTGCTGAGGCACGTTCGTGCTGATATACTCCATAATTTCCTCATCCGCCTGCAAGCTCGGAAGATCCTGGACAGCCGCCTCAAACTCGCGTAGAGGAGTGGCATAATCATCATCATTCACCGAGGAAATTTGAGCCCCCGCCCTGTGTTGTGAATGCAGGCCCACAGAACTTTTTACCACTGTGGATTGAATCCCCGACATCAACTGGTGGTAATAAAGGTTGCCAATGCCAAAATGAATGATGGCACTGAAGGCCTGGTCTTTATCCAACAACAAAGCCTGTTCAAAAGCTTCCTGGGCTTCTTCCGACTGCCCCAATTCCGCCAGGGCTTCGCCCAGATTGTAATGATGAACACAGTTCTCCGGATCTTCCTCAATCTGGTGCCTGAATTCTTCTATCTGGGCATCCAGGTCAAACTCAACCTCTTCTTCCTCTTCTTCCTCTTCTTCAAACTCCGAATCTTCAGGCTCCCCAGCCTCAAGCGGAGCATCCGGTTCCCCGCTCGCCACTTCTTCGGAGCTTAATTCCTCTTTCCCGGAGTTTGATTC
>DODH01000245.1:1722-3155 GCA_003545625.1 Nitrospina sp. | reverse complement strand
CCACCCTTCCCTTTCTTCGGCCAATTCTTATTTCAAACGGCTACGACGTTCTGTTGTGGTGCCCCGACCTACTAACTCTAATATTCCATTAAACGACGTAGGCCGCGGTGCAATCTGTCTCGCACTTAGTTACACTCAGAAACGTCAGCCGCATATGAATTCAAAATTTCGGCAGTTTGTAGAGTAGCCACTAGGCGAGCGCTAATTCTGTGTCATACTTTCACTGACAAACAATTTCTCCAATTTAGTATAATGGATTCGAAATGAAAATTGGCACCGCCGTTCCCTTGCCTGCCTACAACATTGATCCTGCGTTTATGGCAAAAAAAGCCGAAGATCTGGGTTTCGATTCAATTTGGTATGCCGAACACCCAGCGGTCCCGGTTCATTCGGATAGCCCCTTCCCTTCGACCGGCGGCGAAATACCTTGGACCTATTCCCATTTCACCGACCCTTACATAGCCCTCGCCCGGGCATCAGCCGTGACCAGTGATATTAAGTTGGGCACAGGCATCACCCTAGTGCCGGAGAGAAATCCCCTGTTGCTGGCCAAGGAAGTCGCCACCTTGGATCATTATAGCGGTGGTCGTTTCCTTTTTGGCATTGGCACTGGATGGTTGAGAGAAGAAACCGAGCTCATGGGTGGTGATTTCGCTCATAGGTGGACCCAAACCCGAGAAGCCCTTGATGTCATGAAGAAGCTTTGGGAAGAGGATGAGGCTGAGCATCACGGCAAGTATTATAAATTCCCACCAGTGCGCTCATACCCAAAACCAACGCAGAAGCCCTATCCACCAATTCTAATCGGCGGCGCGGCAAAAAATGTATTGCGGCGCGTCGTGGATCATGCCGATGGATGGCTACCTAACAGAGTGACACCCACCGTCTTAAAGGATTCCCGAAAGCAACTCGATACAATGGCCAGGGAGGCGGGACGCGACCCAAATTCCATCACTATTACCGTGTACGGACAGGAACCTGATCCTGAACTTTTCAAGGCCCTGTTTGAAGCGGGTGCCGACCGGGTTGTCGTGCGGCCCGAGTTTGTCGAAACCGAGACGGAAATGGCATCGCAATTAGAGAAAATTGCACAAGTCTTGATGTAACCAAAGGCCACAATACATCGGCGTTCCAGACCCCAACATCAACCTTAACGAGTAAGGTCGTGATCAAGGTGCCGAAACCCGGATATTTGAAAAAAATCTGGAATGCGTCAACGACCTAGGCCCAGCCTTTAGAATTCAACTACCCCGTGAAACTCTATCACGGCCCAAATCTTCGGCATGATCTTGCTTCGTCGAAGCATCGGCGTCCGCATTGCCCGCGCTATCCGGTCAGTCCGGCATGACCGCATCGACCTCCTTGACGATGGCACCGATCAGTGGAATCATTCAGGGAAGAAATTTGTCCAAGAAGTTCAATCCATACTGTTA
>DODH01000245.1:0-1405 GCA_003545625.1 Nitrospina sp. | reverse complement strand
AAGTTCAATCCATACTGTTATGGTGACGTAGACCAGAATTCGTCGTAGACGAGAGTTCATTCTGCAATCACAGAGTAACGCGCCAAGGGAGAGCTAGACTATGACTAATACAAAATTTTCAAAATTCAAAAATACCAGTCGCAGAACAGTGCTTAAACACAGCGCTGCAGGAGCAGTTGTTTTAGGTTCCCCAGCTATACTAAGCGAAGCACTCGGAGAAACACCAATAAAAATCGGCATCCCCACCACAATCACGGGAACATATGCCGAATACGGAAGCCATGTTCAGCGTACAGCAAAATTAATAGAAAAAGAGGTTAACGAAAAAGGTGGCGTATTAGGGAGACCCATAAAGTTTTTATTTGAAGACACACAGGGTGATCCGAAAAATTGTTTGCGCAAAACGCAAGAATTAGTTGAGCGAGACGGCGTCAAATTATTTACAGGCGTAGTTGTTTCGTCCGAAGCTCGTGCAATCATGCCCAAACTTCCAAAATGGGATGCACTCTTTATTTCACATGGTAATGGCGATGGACGGTTAACCACACCAAAATTTTTAGTTCCAAATTTTTTCAGGGCTAATACCTCTGCACCTATGGGATCGCGATCGCTTTCTTTGTTTCTTGGAAAATCAGAAGCTAAAAGTTTCTATGCAATCGCGTCGGATTATTCTTGGGGTCACAGCAGCGTCGGCTCATTCGAAAAACAAATCCAGGCTGCTGGGAAAAAATTTGTTGGCAAGACCTTCGCCCCACAAGGAAACAAGGATTATTCGACTTATATAACAAAAATTTTGCAGTCAGGCGCTGATGGGTGTTTCGTCGCTTTAGGTGGCGATTCAGTTCGCGCTTTCTACTCTCAGGCTGTGCAGTACCGATTATCAGCTAAGATGAAGTTGGTTACAGGCATGATAGGACAGTCCGTTTTGACAACATTGGGTAAGGATTCCATTGGAATTGTTGGGGCATCACGTTATCCCTACACGCTCGATAACCCGGAGAACAAAGCCTTCGTTAAACGCTTTGTTGCAGAGAATGGCGTTTTTCCTGATTGGACAGATGGTGAATTATATCAAGCCACACAGGGTATGTTCACCGCTATAGAAAAAGCCGGCAGTCTTAAAACTTCAAAGATCATAGCCGCCGCAGAGGGCTTGGATGTGACCAGTGTCAAAGGAACAATTCATTTCCGCGAATGCGACCATCAAGCAGAAAATCCGGGTTTTGTAGTCGAAGTTAAAGCTGGCACGAATGGTGACCCGGAGCCACAACTCCAAAGCATTTTCGACCGTAAAATATCCACACCGGATTGTGGGAAAACAACCTTCTCTAGTTAATTTACCGAAGGCCCTGGATTAAAAACCCAGGGCCTTTAGTTTCTTCGGAGTACACAACCCATGGAGAAT
>DODH01000153.1:5818-7614 GCA_003545625.1 Nitrospina sp. | reverse complement strand
CGTATCGGCATAAAAGATAACTTTTCCTGAAATGTTCCTTGCGGCCCTTCCTGAGGTTTGAATCAGGGACGTGGTGGACCTCAGGAAACCTTCTTTATCCGCATCGAGAATGGCCACCAAAGAAACCTCTGGAATATCAAGTCCCTCCCGCAGTAAATTTATACCTATTAAAGCGTCGAATTCGCCTAGCCGGAGTTCGCGGATGATCTGGGTTCGCTCCAGAGTTACGATGTCGGAATGAAGGTATTTGACCTTCAGCCCCAGTTCGGAAAAATGCTCCGACAGGTCTTCAGAAAACCTTTTAGTCAGCGTTGTGATCAAACAGCGCTGATTTTTTTCTGCCCGGGAACGGATTTGGTTGTATAAATCGTCCACCTGATTGGTCACGGGTTTAATCTCAATCTCCGGGTCCACCAATCCTGTTGGTCTCGCGATCAGTTCCACCACATGGTTTGCAGATTTTTCCAATTCATACGAACCAGGGGTGGCGGAAGTGTAAATGACCTTATGGGTATGCTGTTCAAATTCCTCAAACCTCAGAGGACGGTTATCAAATGCCGAGGTCAGGCGAAAACCGTATCGGATCAGGGTCTCTTTGCGAGACCGGTCGCCTTTGTACATACCCTGTAATTGCGGCAGGGTAACGTGACTCTCATCAATAATAAAAAGCGAATCTTTGGGGAAATAATCCAGCAAAGTTGGCGGCGGCTCGCCTGGAGTCCGGGCCATGAGATGGCGCGAATAGTTTTCAATGCCCTGGCAGTAACCGACCTCCTTGATCATCTCTAGGTCAAACAAGGTTCTCTGGTCAATTCTCTGTGCTT
Source organism: Nitrospina sp. (assembly GCA_003545625.1). Next base: position 6,790 of record DODH01000153.1, on the reverse strand, counting down.
CGATAAGGAGATTCTGACTTTCAAAATAGGCAACCCGTTCAATCAGTTCTTTCCTGATATTTTCCATGGCCCTTTCCAGAGGTCCCTTCGGCATGACATAGTGGCTGGCAGGATAAATGGCGATGCGGTCCAGTTCCCGAATCGGTTGGCGGGTGAGAGGATCAAAAGCGGAAATTCTGTCTATCTGGTCGCCGAAGAATTCGATCCGAATGGCTTCATTTCTTTCATAAACAGGCAGAATTTCCAGAACATCTCCCCGGACCCGGAAAGTGCCGCGTTGAAAATCTACATCGTTTCTTTTATATTGAATTTCCACCAGTTTCTGTAGAGCTTGATCCCTTTCCAGGGTTATGCCCCTTTCCAAGAAAAGGAGCATGCCGTGGTAAGCCTCTGGTGAGCCCAAGCCATAAATGCAGGAGACACTGGCGACAATAATGACATCCCGACGTTCGAACAGGGCATGGGTGGCCGAGTGCCGCATTTTATCGATCTCATCGTTGATGGAGGCGTCTTTTTCAATATAGGTATCGGTTTGGGCCAGATAGGCCTCGGGCTGGTAATAATCGTAATAGCTGACAAAATATCCCACTGCGTTATCCGGGAAAAACGTTTTAAACTCATTGTAAAGCTGGGCTGCAAGAGTTTTATTATGAGCGAGCACCAGGGTCGGTTTTTGCACCTGTTCTATGACGTTGGCAATAGTATAAGTTTTTCCGGATCCCGTCACCCCAAGCAGGGTCTGGGTGCTTGGGCTGGAAGCTAGGCCCTGGACTAGTTTGTCTATAGCCTGGGGCTGGTCTCCCGCAGGTTCATAGTCGGCATGAAGTTTAAAAGGTTGCATGATCGTTTCAATACCAAAGGGTTTATGTTAAATTGTGTAACTCGTGATTCCAAAGGTGGATTCTGCTGACCGATGCATTCTTCCTTATTTTAACTCAATTAATTTTTCGTTGCTCGTTTGAGCAGGTACGT
>DODH01000153.1:0-5509 GCA_003545625.1 Nitrospina sp. | reverse complement strand
GTTGCTCGTTTGAGCAGGTACGTTTTAGTTTTGAAAATTCCGGACAGAAGATGTTGTTCAGGAAAGGATATTGTGGAAAAAGAAGACGATATTGTTAAAACCGTTTATCTCGGTGGCACGGAAGTGACCTTGATGGGAACGGCCCATGTTTCTCAGTTGAGCGTGGAAATGGTCGAGGAATATATTCAGAGCGGGGACTACGACTGTGTCGCCGTAGAATTATGTGATCCACGCCTGGAAAACCTCACCAACCGGGCCTGGTGGAAAAATCTCGATATTTATCAGGTATTCCGCAAGAAAAAAGCCGGGCTCCTGCTGATCAACCTTGCTTTGACTGCCTATCAAAAGCGTTTGGCTGATCGGATTGGCGTTGAGGCAGGTCAGGAAATGATTCGAGCCGTTGAGTTGGCGCGTGAAAAAAATATCCGGCTGGAAGTCATTGACCGGGATATATCGACCACCCTTCACCGGTTGGTTACAGAGGTGTCGCTCTGGCAAAAGTTTAAAATTGTCGGGGGGCTGATAGCGGGAGTGTTTGTCGGGGAAGAGATCAGTGAAGAACAGATTGAAGACCTTAAACGAGGAGATATGTTGCATTCTGTGGTGAGCGAGTTTGGCGAGGAGTTGCCGGCGATCAAGAGAGTTCTGATAGATGAGCGGGATGAGTATATGGTGGGGCGTTTGGCGCAAATAGCGCAGGCACCGGAAGCCCCCAAAAAAATCCTGGCATTGGTTGGTGCCGGACATTTGATGGGCATGCTCCTGGCCGTGGAGTCCCCCCCCGATGCGGACCATCTGGAAAAGCTGAATAAAAAACCGCCTCCAAGCCGGGTCGGCTATTTTATAGGTTGGGGCATCTGCGTATTTATCCTGGCGATGTTTGTGGTCGGTTTCCGTCAGTCTCCTGAATTGGGAGAACAATTGGTGTTGACTTGGGTTTTATTCAACGGGGGTTTCTGCGCGTTGGGAACCTTGATCGCTTTGGGGCATCCTGTCTCAATCATAGCCAGTTTTTTCGCCGCCCCTTTGACATCACTGAATCCCACTATCGGAGCAGGAATGGTTGTGGGTTTGGTGGAATCGTATATGCGTAAACCCAAAGTGAGTGATTTCGAAACTCTGCGCGAAGATATTGCCATCTATTCCATGTGGTGGAAAAACCGTGTTGCCCGGCTGTTTCTGGTTTTCTTTTTATCCAGTTTCGGTTCCATGATTGGCACCTATACTGCTGGCGCTTCTATTGTTAATCAGATTTTTGGTTGAATAATGGATGAACGGACTCCAAAAATTGTGGTCACCCCTCCAGCTTTTTGCAAATCACAATTGCTGAAAACCGAATTGGTGGGTCACTTCCCCAATGCTGTCTTCAACGAAAAAGACAGATACCTTTCAGGTCCCGAACTGATCGATTTTCTGGCGGATGCGGATGCCGCTTTAATCGGTAGAGATTCCATCACTGCGGAGTTGATCCATTCCTTGCCTAAATTGAGAATGCTTGCAAAGTATGGAGTCGGGCTGGACAACCTGGACCAGGAGGCGTTGGACCGTGCCGGGATTGAGCTCAGAGTGACCCTTGGCACCAACAGGAGGTCTGTGGCCGAACTGGCATTGGGGTTTATGATAGGACTCTGCCATAATATGGCTTCCGGATCGGAAGAATTAAAAAGAGGGGTTTGGCGCCGCGAAGGGGGGCAGGAACTCACCGGGAAATCCATAGGGATCATTGGTTGCGGTCAGGTGGGCCAGGAACTGGTCCGGCTGTTACAGCCGTTTCAATGCAGGATCCAGGTGCGGGATATTGCAGATCGTAGCAGGTTTTGCCGCGAATTCGGCGCTGTGGAAACGGGGTTTGATGAAATCATTGAAGAGGCGGATATTTTGTCCCTGCATGTGCCGTTGACCGAGGATACTGAAAACCTTATTGATAAATCGGTGCTGGCAAAAATGAAACCATCGGCATTTCTGGTTAATACCAGTAGAGGCCGGGTTGTTCATCAGGGTGACCTCCATCAGGCTTTGCTTTCGGAGCAAATTGGGGGTGCGGGATTGGATGTGTTTTGGGAAGAGCCCCCAACAGAATCCGAATTTCTCCAACTTCCCAATTTGATGGTGACTCCGCATATTGGTGGAAACACGCGGGAAGCGGTTTTAGCTATGGGTAGAGCGGCTATTCAGAATCTTATAGATTATTTTTCTCACTCAAAATAATGGACGAAAAAGATTATAAATGTGAAGACTGGCAACGTCATTATGAAGAAAATGATCTGGGCTGGGACCTGGGTCAGGTGGCTCCGCCCTTTGTTAAACTGTGGCAGGAGGAGAAACTGCCTCTGGGAAAAGTACTGGTTCCGGGATGTGGAAGAGGGCACGAGGTAGTATTTATGGCAGAAAATGGATTTGATGTCACGGCAATCGATTTTTCTTCAGGAGCCGTCACATATTTAAAAAATGCCCTGAAAAAGCGAAACCTTGAAGGTCGGATTTTACATCAGGATTTTTTCAGCCTTGATGAGTCCCACGAGGGTGTTTATGATCTGGTGCTTGAGCAGACGTTTTTTTGCGCCATCTCTCCTAAGCAAAGACGGGATTACGTACTGAATGTTTCGCGAATATTGAAGCCGGGTGGGATACTGGTGGGGTTGTTTTATCACACAGATGAGCAGGGAGGGCCTCCCTACAACACCACCCGTGAAGATATTGAAATGCATTTTTCAAAAAAATTTGAAATTCAGGAACTCGATAAAACATTCCTGTCTGCTGAGCAGAGAAAAGACAAAGAATGGTTGGGTATTCTTAAAAAACCAGAGAACCTTAGCCGGTAGAAAAGGCAAATCCCCCAACCCCAGTTATACCCTCTTCATTAGCCTTCATGCCCCGCATGGGGTACTTCGTAGAAGGGGGAGCTTTAATGGACCCCTCTTTTTAAAGAGGGGCTGGGGTGATTTCGGACCTTTCATATAATGTGCTGGCTAGTTATTTGCGGGGTTGTCGCTTAAAAATTTAATAAAACTATGAAGACCATAAAAAAAGTTCATACAGGAATATTCCGCGATGGTGGGGCAGGAGCCTTTGCCAAACGGAGATTTCGCGCAAGAAGAAAAAAATTGATGGCGAAAGAAAGCCGTCTCATGGCGATTGCCGGAGTGCCTTATGGTCCGGGAGGAAAAACAACATGGGCCTATGCTTATTGCCCCACCTATCAGGAACCCGCCATAATGTATTTAACGGGCATTAACCAGAATAACGTCATTCTGTTGCTAGACCCGGACTCGAAAGGTTCTGATGAAATTTTGTTTGTGGATAGTAGAGATCGGAAAATGGAGTTTTGGGAAGGCGTTCGTTTTGGGGTTGGGGACGAGCAAAGCTTAAAGGCCGTGCGGTCGGTTACGGGAATCCAGGATGTCCGCGATATCCGGGAATTCAAGGACGTCCTGAAAGAGCGGTTTTTGCAACAAAATAAAAAAGCGCTGGCAACGCTTTGGCTGGAAGGCACCCGGAAAGGCAAAACTTGCGCTATCACGACGGATCATAATTACGACTTCAAAAAGAAACTTGAGGGCTGGTTGCGCTCCTGGAAGGTTTCAAAACCGGTCTTGCAAAATATCATGAAGAACCATTTTGAACTACGTCTGCCGCTGGATAAATATGATGTGGCCAATGCCTTAAAAGCCCAGGAAATAACCGGAAGTGGATTCAAGGTTTTGCTGAAAAATTTCAGAAACTTTAAAAACGAGTGCCAGGTACAGGGGTTTCTGGAAGGCCAAATGCTAATGCACACCCCTTTTGGCCTTAGTTATCCTTCCATTGTGGCATCGGGAAGCAACGCGAACATTCTCCATTACACAAAGAACGATGACGATTTCTCTAAAAACGAAATGATGTTGATCGACTTTGGAATTCGCTGGATGACCATGCACGCTGACATCACCCGGACTTTTCCCGTGTCCGGGCGGTTCAATCCCATGCAGAAAATACTCTATGAAATTGTCCTGAAAGCTCAAGTTGCGGTGGAGAAAAAGGCGCGGGCCGGAGTGATGATCGATGAGTTAAATAAAGTATGCTGGGATAAGATCAGTCAGGGCCTCGAACATGACTTCACGGCGCTAGGAGGAAAATTTAAACTGCAATATAAGGGGAGGCCGCACGGGGTGAGCCACTTGATGGGCGAACAGGAACATGACGGCGACCCCTTTCGCAATTACTCCCAGCAACCCATGAAGTCGGGTTGGATGATCAGCAATGAACCGGGGTTGTATGGGGAGTTTCGTCTTAGCCTGAACGGAAAAACCTATGATGAAAAGATCGGTATTCGCATCGAAGATAATCTTGTCATGACATCAGGTGGATGCATGAACCTTTCCAGTAAGATTCCCAAAACCGTAAAACAGATCGAAAAGTTAATGACCAGCAGGAAAGAGAGCTAACCCGCATATTGCATGAGTGTTTTCAAGTGAGGAAGGAAAGCCTTGTCAAACCACCCTCACCTCAATCCTCTCCTTATTCATTTACTCCGCAATATGTGGGTTAAATTTCTTTTAATGCGGAAAGCACTTCCTCGATATGAGTTTTTACTTTAACTTTGGGGAATATTTTTCGGATCGTACCTGTCTTGTCAATGATAAAGGTGGTTCGAACAATCCCCATATAGGTTTTGCCGTAGAGTTTCTTTTCCTGCCAGATCCCATACTTCAGCACCACTTTTTTATCGGTATCGGCAATGAGAGTGAAAGGGAGGTCATATTTTTCTACGAACTTCTGGTGCCTTTCCGCTGAATCAATGCTCACGCCGAGGATGACGGTGTTTTTAAACTTTTTGTGCTGGTCGCGGAAGTCGCAGGCCTGCGTAGTGCACCCAGGAGTCATGTCTTTAGGATAAAAATAAAGCACGATGTTCTTTTTACCTTTAAAAGAACTGAGCTTGACTTTTTTCCCGTCCTGGTTCATAGCCGTAAAGTCCGGCGCTTTATTTCCTTCTTTCAATTCTGCCATAGTCAGCTAGGTAGTTGAGCCAGTAGCTCTTCAATTTTTTTATTTAAACCCTGCAGCTTTTCCAAAACTTTCTCTTTGCCTTGTCGATCTGCATCTCTGTTGAAAACCATCCTCGCATCCCCCATCAGATTTAATATTAAGTTATAAAGCTTTGAGGTAGGTGTTTTCCCCTCTTCGCAAAGGGTTTCAAAGGAAACAACCAGGCGTTGAAGTTTTCCGTCAATTTGAAACCCTAATACTGAGTTGTCTCTCAGGATGGAAGATTTTTCGAGATACCCCCAAATTCCGCCTTTATCCTGAATGACCCCCTGACTGTTTTGTAAATCTTTCAATCCTTCTTTACATATATCAGCGGCATAAGTTTTTGGAGTTTGGATTAAGAATAAGCCTAACGTGAGGGAAATTATAAGAACTGAAAATTTTCTCCGATCCTTGAATGCATATTGAGCTGTAATCATCTGTAGGCTCCCCGTAGCTTGGTTTTAGTAGATTATTGGATTAAAGTTCTAAAAGATTCCAG
>DODH01000099.1 GCA_003545625.1 Nitrospina sp. | reverse complement strand
GGATTGCTCAACCTTTCCATTCTGTTTGACGGTTGTGATGGGAGCCGCATTTTGTCTCTGCGCGAGGATTGTCGCCTTTTTTTACTGGCCCATTTAGACTCTAAGTATTGTGTTGTTTTTTATACTCCATTTTCTTTTTTTAGCCTCTTCCATCAGCATTGGTCCAGATAAGGCTTTTTCGATGGGAATTGCCCCTTTAGGCAGTTTATTCTGGGCAGAAAGGATGGCGACCATGCTGGCGTGCCAGCCGGTAAATTTCTCCATGGCAGTCAAACCCGTTTCTTCATCGTAGGTTTCACAAAGGTCCAGGGTGCAGACCGCGTTTTTTCCATCGATTTCTCCTTCGCAACGTACACGGATTACGCAGATATCATGGACTTGATCGCTGGAGATTTTGGGTTGCAGAAGGGCGTGAAAAATTTCTCTGGGAATAAAGCCCTTTATCGGAGTTTGCTCAAACAAACCCAGTTGCTGGAATGCCTGAAATGTTTGCCAGTGCCCTGGATAGCGCAGAGTTTTATTTTCCAAACGCTGGAGTTTACCCGCAAACGTCCATGGGGCGGTAGAGAGTCCTCCTGCAGTGACCGCGGCTTCCAAACGCCCTAAAGGTGTGGGAAAATCCAACTCTTCCACCTCGCTCAGGCAGGGGACTTGCGTGGGCTTCCCATCCCGGATGAACCATGCAGGTCCCTCATATTCGTTAGTCAAACCGTTAATATGGAATGTAGAGATGTAGTTCCAGGGAGGGACCGGGTTCAGTGGCAAGCCCCCATCCCAGATAAAAAGGTTGATAGGTTTTTCCAGGAAGCTCATTGCCAGAATACCCAGGGAAATATTGAGTCCCGGCCCCATGCCGCAGTCTGGCACAATGGTGATGGATGATTCATCAAGAGCTAATTGTTTGCGAACGGTTTCGGTGTGCCCACCCAGATCGCAAAGGTTGGTCCCGCATTCGATCGCTGTCCGGGTGATACCCAGATTGAACGTGAAGGGGACAGCGCTGATGGCAGAGTCGACTCCCTTTAACACCTGATGAAGTTGGTTCAGGTTCCCTGCATCCAGGTCGAGCGGTTTGAATAAATCCTGCGAAAGCTGTGCGCGTAGTTTTACCGCTCCCTTTTGTGCGGTTTCCAAATTAAGATCGCACAGGAGAATTTCCTCGGCAGATCCAAACCGGGCAAGATCATAAGCGGCGGAGAGACCCTGGCGGCCTGCACCAATGATTGCGTAACGATATCCCATAGGACATAAATATTAGGTGAGTAAGAAGCACCTATTATAGGGCATATCTAAAAATTGTTTTTCAGTAACCTGCTAGTGATGGCTCTCAGGCAAGAAGCACCATGCCAATGGCATGAGTGGGAGTGCAGGGGGTTTGTTGGCCCAAGTCGTCCCAACCGTTATTATGCATGGTTTCATTCACATCGATGCCGCAGGCTTGCAGAGTGGGCCGGGCTTTTTCGGGATACTGGCATTTTGTCGTGACGGTACAGGGGCTACACAGGTCACAGGGTTGGGCGCATAATGCGAAAGCCTTGTTAAAGCCTTTCTCTTTTAGATATTTTTCCAAATGGACACCAACTTCCTGGACATTTGTTTCAGGGCTGGCGTTGATAAGAAGGGCTTTTTCATATTCCGGAAGAATTTCAGCCATTTCATCCGCATTAGGGGTGTGAGGAGGGCAGGTCAGGATCGATCCATAGTTAGAACAACCATATTGGCATTGCAGGTTCATCCAACGGGCCGTGGATATGGACTTGGTTGAAATCACTTTGGCCTTGGTGCAACCTAAGTGGATCGCTTCCTGAATCAATTCTTGATTCGAACGAGTATTTTCGGGTAGGAATTTTACGTTTTCAGGGACCATAAGTTTTTCCGTTGTTCATTTATCCTGACAGTCTGTTATTATTTAGTGGATGAGGCTGAAGGTCAAGGCAAGAACCCGCTTCCTGTAGGTGGAGAGTTCACTGGCATTTTTCGAGAACCAACCTACCACGAATATTTCGTTTTTAATATTGATTACTAAAGGGTTATCGTTTTTCATTTCCTGACGTTAATCTCCCAAATTTTACGAACTGTAAAACAGCAACAACAGGTGAGAAATGGAATTTCCGTTTAAAGCAGTTGCTTTTGATTGGGCGCATACCCTGGTTGACCTGGGAGAAGAAGATGACCGGCCCCCCCTGGAAAAAGTTTTTACCTTCCTGAAGACAAAACAAATCCCCTTGCCTGACTTTGAAGACTGCCTAGAAAAATCGAGAGAACTGTTTAAATCCATGATAGAGCTATCCAGGGTTACACACCGGGAGGCCCGTTATGAGGAAGTTCTACAGTATCTGCTCTTCTATTTTAATGTTCCATGGCAAGGGCAGACCACCCTTCAGGAAATTCTGCAAGTTTATTATGAGGAGGTCTATCAGGAAAGGAAGGTCTTCCCCGAGGTGCCTGCTGTGCTAAAACAATTGAGCGGTGTTGCCATGGGAATTGTTTCCAATACTACGAATCCGGTTTTCATGAAAGACTTTGAACTGGAGGGTTCGGGTTTGAAGGAGTACTTTGATTTTGCTATTTATTCATCAGGTTTTCCCTTTCGCAAGCCGCACCCCTCCATTTTTCAACTGGCGATAAACCGTTTTGAGGTGCAACCTGGAGAAATTCTTTTTGTCGGTGATAGTCTTGCCAATGATATTCTGGGGGCTCACGAGGTGGGGATGAAGACGGCCTGGCTTAACCGCAAGAAGGAACGGGCCGAACCCGGTCCCGATTATGAATTAGGTTCTCTGGAAGATTTGTTACGCATTCATTGCGTTCATGTATGAGTTCCCGGCCTAAGTTTTTTGTTGCCAGGGAACAAATAATAGATAACAAGGTGACTCTTATCGGGTCGGATGTCTCGCATATCAGAACCGTATTGCGATTGAAGGCGGGAGACTCCATACAGGTCATCAGTGATTCGGATAAACGGCTCACAGTTCGGCTGGTTGAGGTCAGGACGAAAGAGGTCAAAGGAGAAGTCATTGCTTCTACAACGATCAATGTCGAGTCTCCCTTAGCGGTTCACTTGGGGCAGGCATTGACCAAAGGTAACAAGTTCGATGTGATTTTAAGAAAGTCGGTGGAATTGGGAGTGCGTTCTGTTACCCCTTTAATGACGGAGCGTTGCGTGGTAAAAACTCATCGGACAGAGGGAAAAATCGAGCGCTGGAAAAAAATTGCGCTGGAAAGTTGCAAGCAATGCGGTCGCTCCCAGGTCCCCCAGGTGGCGGAAGATGTCGAAACCCTGGAAACTTTTTGCCGCAAAAATGACCATCAGGATCTTAAACTGGTCTTTTGGGAGTTAGAGGAAAAAAGGACTCTTAAAGATATTGAGTTGGATGCACAACCACGCTCTGTCG
>DODH01000072.1:3336-3458 GCA_003545625.1 Nitrospina sp. | reverse complement strand
CGCATCGATCAGGTGGAAGACAAGGTTCAAGCTTTTGTCCACCTGACCCGCGAAAAAGCTCTGGAACAGGCGCAGAATGCCGATGCCAGGATCGCGGCCGGGGAAGATGCTCCGCTTCTCGG
>DODH01000072.1:2843-3005 GCA_003545625.1 Nitrospina sp. | reverse complement strand
ATCCCCATCGCAGTTAAAGATTTAATCTGCACCGAAGGCCATCGCACTACCTGCTCGTCAAAGATTCTGGACCAGTTTGTTCCCCCCTATAACGCCACCGTTGTAGAAAAGTTGCACCAGGCAGGAGCCGTGATAGTGGGCAAAACCAATATGGATGAGTTT
>DODH01000072.1:0-2528 GCA_003545625.1 Nitrospina sp. | reverse complement strand
TATGGATGAGTTTGCCATGGGTTCTTCCAACGAAAACTCCTTCCACCACCCGACAATGAACCCCTGGGATTTGGACCGGGTACCGGGAGGTTCCAGCGGCGGCTCTTCCGTTGCCGTTTCGGCACACGAATGCGTGGCCGCTCTCGGCAGTGATACCGGCGGCTCCATCCGCCAGCCTGCCAGCTTTTGCGGTGTGACCGGACTAAAACCCACCTACGGGCGGGTGTCGCGGTTTGGACTGGTGGCTTTTGCTTCATCACTCGACCAGATCGGGCCGTTGACCAAAACCGTTGCCGATGCAGCGACCTTGATGAACGTGATCGGCGGTAAAGACCCGCGCGACTCCACCTCCGCCGATGTACTGCTTCCCGATTTCACCCAAGCCCTGCAAAAAAATGTCAAGGGCATGAAGCTCGGCATTCCCAAAGAATATTTCAGTACCGGCGGGATCAACCCCGATGTTGAAAAAGCAGTGCAAGAAGGCATCCGCACACTTGAGTCGCTGGGAATGCAAACTGTGGAAGTTTCCCTGCCGCATCTCGACTACGCCGTAGCGACCTATTACATCATCGCCTGCGCCGAAGCCAGCACCAACCTTTCGCGCTATGACGGAGTCAAATATGGTTATCGCGCCGATAAGTCCGACACCCTTGTCCATATGTATGAGAACACCCGCGAGGAAGGTTTTGGCGAAGAAGTGAAACGGCGGATCATTCTAGGAACCTTCGTGCTCAGTTCCGGTTATTACGATGCTTATTATTTAAAGGGGCAAAAAGTACGCACATTGATCAAACAGGATTTTGAAAACGCGCTTGAGCAATGCGATGTCATCGCCGCACCGGTCACTCCCTACCCGGCTTTCAAACTCGGGGAAAAACTGGACGACCCGTTACAGATGTATCTGGCGGACATTTTTACCATCTCCGCCAACCTTGCCGGCATACCAGCGATGTCGATTCCCTGCGGCTTTGCCAATAACCTCCCTGTCGGTCTGCAATTGATGGGCAGGCATTTTGATGAAGCGGGCCTTATCACGGTCGGGCACAAATTCCAGCAAGCCACCGATTTCCATACGAAAGAAACCCCTCTTTAGAACTCACCTCTGTCAGTGCGAGTATGTCGTCCAACGCCGAAGAGACTGCCTCCCAGTCTGGTGTGGTCGCTAGCACCAGTGAGCAGGTGGGCGTTAACGTCCAGACTGTTGCAACCGGTGCCGAGGAGATGAGCGCGAGCATTAATGAAATCGCAAACAATGCAAATGAAGCCGCCAAGGTTTCGGCAGAAGCTGTCGAAGTAACCAGTAGAACCAATAAAACGATCAGCACATTGGGAGAAAGCTCCAAAGAGATTGGTGAAGTGGTAAAAGTGATCACCTCGATCGCAGAACAAACCAACCTTTTGGCCTTGAATGCTACCATCGAAGCAGCCCGGGCAGGAGAAGCAGGCAAAGGGTTTGCGGTGGTGGCCAATGAAGTAAAAGAACTGGCCAATCAAACGGCAAAAGCCACTGAAGATATTAGCAAGAAAGTCCAATCAATTCAGGCCGGTTCGAGTAATGCGGTGCATGCCATTGCTGAGATCAGTGAAATCATTAATAAAATAAATGACATTTCAAGTACCATCGCCAGTTCCGTTGAAGAGCAAAGCGCGACGACGAATGAAATGTCGCGAAATGTTCAGGAAGCCGCACAGGGGATAGGTGAAATTACCCAGAATATCTCCGGTGTTTCTGTTAAAGCCAAGCAGACAACAGAAGGCACCCGTGACACCAGTGAAGCAGCAGGGGAACTTGCAAAACTTTCCCTTAGCTTAGGGACCCTTGTCGCTAAATTTAAAATCTAACCCCGGGCAAGAACTAACCGGATTAATCCTCCCCTCTCATGAGGGGCATTGCTCCAGTGACGGCCAGGAGGGGTGTGGTTTTTTCTGACGGCACAAGTCGACCTATGGGTCCAGCATCATGCTGGCGGCCAGTTCTTCGACAAACAGTTCCAGGTATTCGGGTGAGACCGCTGACAGGTGCGGTTGAATGAGAACGTTTTCCATCTCCCACAATTTGGAAGTCTCGGGCAACGGTTCCTCGTCAAACACATCGAGATAGGCCCCGGCAATTTCCCCGGTTCTAAGCGCCGAGACCAGATCGCTCTCCCGATAGGTATTTCCCCGCCCCACATTATAAAAATAGCATGACTTCGGCAATGCCTCAAAATGCTCCGGCTTCAATATTCCATCAGTCTCCTCACCACCCGGCAGAGCACAAATCAGGTGATCGGTCTGTGCAAAAATCTGTTGCCAATTTTCAAAAGTGCGAATTCGATCTGCAGTGGAAAAATAACGCGGAACAGGAAAAAGGTTTCTTCTGATTCCTGTAATAGTGCAACCAAAAGGTTTCAGTCTCTTAGCGATGACATTGCCAATCCTTCCGAACCCCAGAATGTTAACCCGGCTGTTATGAAGCGACCTTAGTTTTTCAGCAATCTTGACCCGTGCCCATTTTTTCTGTTCCTGCATTTTTGCTGACAAAGGAA
>DODH01000151.1 GCA_003545625.1 Nitrospina sp. | reverse complement strand
TGCTCCCGTTTTTTTGTCCTCCTCCTTGTATTTCTTTCCCCTCTTCAATCCCCCCCCAGGGGGAGTTATTAATGTATTGCGCCTGAGAGGGTGCAGATAGCTGTCTGGGCAATGCAGTACAGGCCCCATGCCTAGTGCCGGTGAGCCACCGGAGGCAGACAGCAAGATTAAGCGAGACAACTTTTTGTTAGCAAACTAAGCTATTGCAAGCTGGCCCCACGCCTAGTGGGCTACATGCCTACTTTTTCGCGGACTTCGTCCATCAATTTGGCGTCAATGGTAGTGGCACCTTTTTCCATAGCGAAGGTGATGACCGTTTTCCTTGCCATGCCGCGCACGAAAAAGGGAACCCGTTGAATTCTTTTCAGAGCCTCTTCGGTCCAGATGAGGTCATCCTCCGGATTGGTTTTCTTGAGTTCTTCCTTGGCCTGGGCCAAAGAGGAACTGACTGTCGCCATCGGGGCTGTGCTGACATCGGTGGCGCCTCCCAACTCGACACCCAGTTTGCTGACAAATTCGGTTTCAAATTTATTGGTGAGCATTGCGATGCTGTGACCGCATTTTTTACATTTAAATTTCATGACAAGATTAGTCTTTTCTTCCGGCATGATGCCATCAACCTGCACTTCCATCTTGACGTCACAAGGGATACAAAGAAATTTCATTAGGTCTCCTGATTGAATTATTTGGTGATAAAGCTTTGAATATTGTCTACGGCTTCCGCAATGGCTTTGCCGGTGACAGAATCTTTAAAGGTTGAATAAAAAAGGCTTCCCGATTGGCTGGTCTGCGACACACGGGTGTCAAACGGAATCTTTCCGATATAGGGAATCTCTTTTCTTTCGGTTAGTTTGTGCACGTCTTCCCCTTCAAACAATTTGCCTTCTTTATCGCAATGCGGGCAGACGTAGGTTGCCATGTTCTCGATCAACCCGATAATGGGCACTCCCATTTTATTGTTCTTGGTGATCGATTTGGTCACAATATGCTGGGAAAGTGGTGACGGGATGGTGATCTCAACCACTCCTGCCAGTTCCGGGATCAAGGATCGGATGTTGTCAATGCGGTCACTTCCCGGTGGCATGTCGATGAGAAGGTAGTCCAGTTCGCCCCAGTTGGTATCTGCCATTAGTTCGCGGGTGGCGGTGGACTCCATGATGCTGACCCAGGACGCCGTGGCGTCGTCTGCATCGGTCCACATCACCGGTGTGTCGGTGGTTTTCAAAAGCATATCCATCGACATGATGCGGATTCCCTGATAACCAATACCCGGTTCCAGGCCATCCTCTTTCATATCAAGTTTTACGTCGTTACCGACCCCTAAAAGATGGCCGATGCTGGGTCCGTTCAGGTCGGCATCAAGAATTCCGACCCGATTGCCCCGGTCGGCAAGGCAGGAAGCAATGTTGGCCGTGATGGAACTTTTGCCGACACCGCCTTTACCGCTCATAAGAGCGATTTTGTATTTAATTTTATCGAGACGAAATCGGAGTTTTTCCCCTAATTGGGCTACCTGACCGACAATGTCGGATCCGCCATCTCCTACCAGATCCTCATAAGTTTTCATGCAAAACTCCTAAAATATTTCCTATAAGGGACTTAAATATTGTTGGGTTTAGAGGAATCATCATAAAGTAAAAACCTTACGTTTTAAAGGTTTTCTTGCGTCATCCGGCAGAAAACCTTGGGTGAGTCAGATATTTCTTGCACGATTTGGTGGTTTTAGGTTGACCCCCGAGGTTTGTCTCATTTATCTTAACAAGTTTAGCCATCATGCATGCAGTCATGCAGTGGGTTTTGAATTTTGGGAAGGCAGACCATGTTGTTGACGGAAGAAGACAAACAATTTATTGCAGAGGAAGAGCGGCTTCTCGAAAGCACGTTGCAGTCGTTATGCCAACAGCTTCCTCAGGTCCAGGCGGCGAAAATCAGTGCTAACGCAGCGGCCCGCGAGTTGACTCGTCAGGTAGTCAATGAATGGAACCATGAAGAAAGGCAACCTCTGGTCTCAGATGAGGCCGTGGCCCACCATATTTTAGATATCCGCAAAAACAGCGACAAGGCCCTGTATGAGCTGATTCAGGAACCTTATTTCGGCAGGGTTTGCACGAAAGAGGAAGACGGCAGTGAAGTGTCTTTCCTGATCGGTAAAAAAAGCAATATCGAAGCGGGTATTGTGGACTGGCGAAACGGTCCTATTGCAGGGTTGTATTTCAATTACAAGCAGGAAGAAGAGTTTTACGAGGTCATCAACGAAAGGGAGCGGGCCGGATACATTCAATTACGCCGGTCTTACCAGATTGAAAATGGTCAGTTGGTGCAGATCGATGCTCCCGAAGGCATGTTTCGCAGAAACGAAGCGGGCTGGGGAAAACTCGATGTTGAGGATGAAATCGTCGCGCACCGTTCCAGAGGCATGGGGTCAAAAGAAAAACGCCTGCCGAATATTCTTTCCTTAATCACCAAGGATCAGTTTGAACTGATTACCAGCAATCCTGAGCGCCCTGTCATTATTCAGGGGTCAGCGGGGTCCGGTAAAACCACTGTCGCTTTACATCGGCTGGCCTGGCTCCTGCATGAAGAAAATTCATTTGCCCAGGCGAAAAATACCCGGGTGGTGGTCATGAACAAATCCTTGCAGATTTATGTTTGCGCTACCTTGCCCTCGATGGGTATCGAGGGAGTGGAAACCTCAACGTTCAATGGTTGGGCATTGTCCATTATCCGCAAAGCGGTTCGCGGGCGCCCTTTTTTTAAGT
>DODH01000235.1:10048-16385 GCA_003545625.1 Nitrospina sp. | reverse complement strand
ACTGATGTCCGCCATTGCCGGCACTGCGATACTTTCCCGCTACGTCCGTTCGCAAATGCTGGAGGTGATCCATGAAGATTATATTCGCACCGCACGGGCTAAAGGACTTCCCGAAGACCAAGTGATCTACCATCACGGATTGCGCAATGCCCTTTTGCCGTTCATAACCATGTTTGGCCTGACCATTCCCGGATTGATTGGCGGGTCGGTGATCTTTGAAACCATCTTTGCCTGGCCGGGAATGGGACGGTTAGGATTCGAAGCCATACTGGCGCGCGATTTTCCCGTTATCTTGACGTTGAATTTCTTTTCAGCCGTTCTGGTTTTGCTGGGGACACTGGTGTCCGACATTCTTTACGCAGTGGCAGACCCGCGTATCAAATTTTAGGAAAGTCTTATGTATGAATAAAGCGATCACTGATTTAGAGGCCGACGCCCTGGCGCCGTCGAAAGGTTTGTTTCAGGAACGTTGGGATATTCTCAAGCGCAACCGCATGGCCTACGCCAGTTTTTTGTTCCTGGTGTTCCTGCTGGGTTTAGCGGTTCTGGGAAAAGTGTTCACCCAGGTTGTGGTGGTGTTCGATCCTAAAGTAGTACGTTTATCGGAAAAATTTCTTCCCCCGCTTACATCTTTCACCAGCACCCTGACACCGAAAGAAGATGCTCCGACTTTGGGCATTTACCTTTTGGGGACCGATGAATTGGGCCGGGATGTATTTGCCCGTATGTTGGAGGGCACCTCGGTTTCGTTGACGGTGGGTTTCGTGGCAGTGGGTATATCGCTGACGGTGGGGATTTTCTTTGGCGGGGTCGCGGGTTTTTATGGCAGGGTGAAACTGGGGTTTCTCACGGTCGACACACTCATTATGCGTTTTGTCGATATCATGCTCTGTTTTCCCACGTTCTTTTTGATTCTGACGGTCGTCGCGTTATTACCACCGAGTATTTATAACATCATGATCGTGATTGGTCTGACAAGTTGGATGGGGACCGCGCGGTTTGTCCGGGCAGAGTTTTTATCTTTGCGGGATCAGGACTTCGTGATTGCCGCAAGGAGCCAGGCGATTCCCGAATGGCGCATTATTTTTATCCATATGGTGCCTAACGCCATTGCCCCGGTTCTGGTTTCGGCAACCATTGGTGTGGCAACGGCAATCTTGACCGAATCCTCTTTAAGTTTTCTGGGTTTCGGCGTGCAACCTCCGGATGCGACCTGGGGCAATATTCTCGCTGATGGCAAAACATTTTTGTTCGACGCTCCCTGGCTGACATTCATTCCCGGATTCACCATCCTGTTCGTGGTGCTGGCATTCAACCTTTGCGGTGAAGGATTGCGCGAAGCCTTCAACCCGAAACTGAGATCAACCCCATAAATTCAATTCCCCAAAAAGGTATTCCGCCTCGTGATATTTGTTGAGAAAGTAAATTTACAATTTAGTTCCAAGGTGCTCTTTGGGGATGTCAGCTTCCACCTTCGTCCAAAAGAAAAGGTAGGGCTGGTGGGGGAAAACGGTACCGGCAAGACCACTCTCTTTAAAGTGATAACCGGAAAAACCGTGCCGGACTCGGGTAAGGTGAGTCTCAGGAAAGGCCTGCGTTTTGGTTTGCTGGAACAGGAAATGGAAGGGGGCAGTGAAACAGTCCTCGAAAGGGTGGTGCTTGGCGATCCATATTTCCTTAAGGTGAAAACAGAAATGGAGCGGTTGCAATCGGACCAGACTTATCACGACAGATACGGAGACCTGCAACACGAATTTGAACGCCTGGGAGGCTATGACCGGGAAGCCAGGGCAAAAATCATCCTTCTGGGACTGGGAATCAAATCTGAAAAATGGAACCAACCTCTCGATGAGTTATCCGGTGGTTGGAGAATGCGGTGCGAACTTTCGCGCCTTTTATTGCAGAGCCCGGATGTCCTGTTGCTGGATGAGCCGTCAAACCATCTGGATTTAAAATCCGTGGTCTGGCTGGAATCGTTCCTGAGATCTTATGAGGGTAGTGTCCTGCTCATTTCTCATGACCGCAGGTTTTTAAATTCTTTGGCAAGTCGCATCATTGAGTTGGATCGCGGAGTACTTTCGGTTTATACCGGAAATTATGATGACTACGAAAAACAGAAGCAAGAGAGGGAGGCGTTGCTTGAGTCCCAGGCCGCTAACCAAGGCCGCAAAATTGCCGAGGTGGAACGGTTTATAGAAAGGTTTCGCGCCAAAAATACCAAAGCCACTCAGGTTCAAAGCCGAATAAAAATGCTGGAAAAAATGGAGCGGGTGCAAACGGCCCAGGGTACAAAAGCTATTCACTTTCGTTTTCCCCAGCCGGCGAGAACAGGGCGACATGTTCTGGAAATGAATGGGGTATGCAAAAGTTATGGCGCTCTCAAGGTTTACGAAAATTTTTCTATCAACCTTGAAAGAGGCTGGAAAGTGGCTCTGGTAGGGGAGAACGGTGCGGGCAAATCCACCCTGCTGAAACTGATGGCGGGCGCTCTTCAGCCGGATGAAGGGGAGGTCAAACTCGGAGCGAATGTGTCCCGGTCCTACTTTGCCCAGCATCAGGGCGAGACGCTTAACTTTAACCATACGGTTTTCCAATCCCTGGAAGAGTCAGCGCCGGGGCTCCTGCTCACTGCAAAGCGAAATATTCTGGGGGCGTTTTTATTCACCGGGGAAGATGTTGAGAAGAAAGTTTCCGTTCTTTCAGGCGGGGAACGCTCCCGCCTGGCTTTAGCGCGAATGTTGTGTGGCGGCTCTGGGCCGGAGAAGAGCAAGTCCGGAAATGGAAAACCGCCGTCGCTGGTTTTATTTGATGAGCCGACAAACCATCTGGATATGCGGTCCCGGGAACATTTGGCGGCAGTTCTTTCTGATTATGAAGGGGGTCTGGTGGTCATTTCCCATGACCGGTTTTTCCTCGATGGTTTTATTAACCGGGTATGGGAAGTGGAGGCAGGGGCGGTCAAAGATTATCCCGGCAATTACAGTGATTATGACCGGGAGAAATCGAAAGAGGTTCAGAATATTGAGTTTTCTTCAGGCTCGGCAAAGGAAGCTTCTTCCTCGCAGTTGAACAGGGAGAGGAAAAGAAAGGAAGCGGAAGAACGAAACCAGCGTTATAAAAACCTGAAACCCCTGCAAACACGATTGGCGAAAGTGGAGTCACGTTTAGAGGTTTTAATGCAGGCTCATGAAACCCTGCAAACGCAGCTTGCAGATGCCAGCATTTACGAGGCGGACCAGAAAATCCGGTTGATGGAAACTCTGGATCAGCAGAATACTCTTAAGACTGAGGAAAAAATCCTGATGGAAGAATGGGACGAGTTGACAGTCGCGGTAGAACAATTTGAGAACTTATAATGATTAAGCCCTCCTTTGAATAAAACATGCTTGAATTTCATGAAATATTTCTAATTGGCGCATTGCTGGTCCTGGCGGGGATGGTGATCTTGCCGATATTCTTCGGGGCTCCCTGGCATCCTCTATTGCCCGGAACTATCCGGCGGATTTTGCGATTTGCTGATATCCGGCCGGGAGAAACACTCTGCGACCTCGGTTGCGGGGATGGCAGGGTGCTGATTACTTCGGCGAAAGAGTTTTCTACCAAGGCAATCGGTGTGGAGATCGATCCTCTAAAAGTTGTAATGGCCCGCCTGCTTGCTCGGATGAATGGGGTCAGCGACCGGGTACGAATCGTTCGGGGAAATATGTTTGATTTCGATCCGGGTTCTGCGGATGTGCTTTATCTTTACCTGACCCATCAGGCGGTGGACAAATTGTTCCCGGGAATTTTGAAGAAATTAAAACCGTCTGTGCGTATTGTTTCGTACCGGTTCTGCTTGCGTGGTATGACCCCGGAAAAGGTCAGCGAAGATAAAACCCTGTTCCTCTATCAGTTAGATAAGGGCAGGCAAATAAACACCTACCACTAGCCGCCAGCGTGACGCCCCTTACAGGGGAGGAAACTGGGCAAGGGTTTGTTGAGCCGCCAAAACTCTTTTCTCGCCAGCGAAAGTTATTGCTCACTGCCCCCGGCGGCCTCGCCGGCCCATTTTACGACGCCTTCCCAGATGTAGCCGGAGCGGTTTTTATATTTGACCACCAGCCAGTTCCTGTTGTTGAACATGATATTGGTTCTTCTCATGAAACGCACCTCTTCGCCTCTGCGTAGCTTGGTGATGTTTGGGAAAACCGTTCCCGGTCCTTTTTTCAAAGCCACTCCATCGGTCATGACCATCAAGTTTTTTCTTGGAGACGATTCGGCCATGAGTAGTTTTTCTGGAGCGGATTCTTGCATGGGCATTTCGACTGAGGGAGGCTCGACTATGCCAGGTTGTGGAACAGGAGCCGGTGCCGGGGCCTGTTGCGGTTCTGATAGAGTCGGCATTGAGAGAGCCGGTGGCGTGGGCATTCCTGAAAGAGACGCGACTTGGGGTGCTTCAGGTTGAGAAACTGAAGGAGCCGCTGGCATGACCGGTTTTTTCATAAAATTTTCAGCAGGGGATGGAGAAGGGCCGGGGGCCGTAGCCACATCCATCTCTACATCGCCCGCAAATTTTACAAAAATAGGATTAGAAACCAAGTGGTCCGTAGGGGAAACCTGTGCCTTGACTCGGTAATAAACGGGTTCCTTTCTGTCTACCCCGACATCCCGCCAAGTCAATTCATAAGGTAGTGATACAGTTTCTACTTTTACAAGGGATCCGTTGCGGATGATCTGAATCTGAGCGGTCTTGTTCCCCCCCAGCACAGAGCGAAGTTTCAGTTTGATAGCGGGAAAGTCTGTCGCAACCAGTTCCTGTCCCATCGTTACCTGCTTGCCGGCTTCTTGGTCTTCGACCACAAACTCATCAAGAGAAAGCCGGTTTGCATCAGATTGGCGGACGGCGTACATTCTTCCATTTTTCATGGCATCAAGCACGGTGTCATTGTTCCTTTCCCGTACGAGAAAAATGGTACGAACAGAGCCTAGCCGGTCCCCTTTTTGGTCTTCACAATAATAATTATTACCGCCGAAACCCCAAACCGGGTGTTCCCGTTTTCCATTCAGGTATTCCACGAGCACCTGATCCCACTGCTGGCCTGGATCGGTTTGTCGGATCGGTTTGTCGCCCACGGCTTGGAACCCGGTATAGTTTCGCGTTTTTAACAAGTCATCTGGATAGGGCAGGGTTTCCAGGACGGTGGCACCTTTCTGGCTGATACCGGAATCGATTTCCATATGGTTCCAGAAAACCAACGCACCTTTGGATGTGGCGAAATCTATTAAATTTTGATAAGGCTCCATGCCCCGGTCCCCATGATAAGGATCGAAAGGCGAACTTTGAAACGGGTGGTTGTTCAGGGTCAGCAAGGCAAAGAACAACATAAGGGGCACGGTGATTTTCCGGTAATAACCTTTGTAGACGGCCCCTACCGTCACCATAAAAATGAACCCAATGATTATGAAATTGTTGAGAAGCTCGTGGGTATATTTTTTTGAGAAATTGCTGTTGGGCAGGGGCAATTGCTCAAAATCCTGAGCGGCATCCATTCCAAAAACCAGCAAATGTTTGTCCCAGTTATGGGCCGTGAGGTTTTTATCGTAGTTGCTTCCGGTCCAGAAATAAAAAGGGATGGTTTCTACACCGGGGATCAATAAGGTGCGTTCAAACTGACGGTCGTTTTCCTTGATTTCGGATAAATATCCGCCCACTCCCCGGTTGAGCACCGAAGGTCCGGAGATGATGTTTTTAAAAATTCTTTCAAAAGGTTCGATCCCGAATTCCATGGAGTTTCGGGCATAGTCTGCAAACAAGATTACATCTATTTTCTGCCGTTCTGCCTGGTTGACAATATCCTGGATGGATGAACACCCCTCGCTGAAGTTTGTTTTGATATCAGCGACTCCATCAATTTGAATATAAAGAGCTAATGCGTTGGAGGGAAAGATGGCTCCGAGGGCGCCGAGCAAAACCAACCCGCAACAGCACCACAACACAATTTTTTTTATGGAATGGGAAATCCACTGCAAACGAATCAAAGCCTGGAAACCTCCAACTATCTGATTCTTAAGAGCATCTTTGAAAACTGCTTTTGGCGCGGCCCTTAAAGGGCCGTTGCCTTGGAGAAAATGTCAGAATAAACAGAAAACATCTTGAAATGCTACCATTCCTATTAAAACATAGAGTTGGGATACACTCTATCTAAATCTTATCGATGATTTTAGGGTTTAAATGAGGTTTTGTGGCCCGATATTTTATGCTATACTTAACTGGTTGAGATTGAATGGTTTCCCCCCGCTAGGCCACCAGGTGTGGGGCCGGCGTGCAACAAGGCTACGCTTTGGGGAAATGAGCTCG
>DODH01000235.1:3208-9702 GCA_003545625.1 Nitrospina sp. | reverse complement strand
AAACCGTGTTGGCGGCTTAATAAGCTATCGCCACTTGCCTCCCTCGCTAGAGGGTGGCGGGCAAAGAGTTATCTCGGCACAACCAAGCCCTTGCCCCTGCGGCTAGCAGTGTCTTTAGACGTTCTTTTCAAAATCCCTGAGGTTTGAGTTTCATGACATCTAGACTTCTGGTTGCTGACGATAGCAGTACCATCCAAAAGATTGTGTCCATGGCTTTTGAAATTGAGGATGTGGAGGTTGAAGGAATTGGAAATGGGCAGGAAGCCTTCGACCGAATTTCACAGTTTAATCCTGATATAGTTTTGGCCGATGTGGACATGCCGGGTCTGGATGGTTTTGAGTTGAGCGCGAAAATTAAGGAATCTCCGGAAACGAGCGCGATCAAGGTTCTACTTCTTGCCAGCGATTTTGAGGAGTTTGATGAACAGCGCTACCAAGAGTGTGGTGCGGATAACCATATCTCGAAACCGTTCAAGTCAGATGATATTGTTGCCATGGTCAAAAGCCTGTTAGGAACCTCCGATGAAGGCTCTGTCGAACTCACCGATAAAACAGTAAGCGACCAAAATGCATCGGAACCCGAGCCCAGTCTGGAAGAGTTATTGGCATCGGTCGAAGAACTTTCAGCGGAAGGGGGAGAGTTTTCCAGCCCGGAAGGCGAAGCTACCGAATTGACGGAGGAAGAGTCACTGGAACTCATGGCTAACATAAAACCCATGGGACTTCCCGAAGCCCCCGAACCTCTGGAAAATCCTGTGGGTCTTGAACCTGAGGAAGAAGTGGAAGTCCTCTCCGGTACCGATGATGACATTATGGATCAAATGATCCGTGGTGTGGAAGAGCTCAGGGAGTCTGTACAACCTCCCGGCTCACCCGAGGAAGAGGTTTTTCCCTTCGAAGAGGAGGAACCCGATTCGGAGAGGCCGCAAGAGGAAGTTTTGGTTTTTGCTGAGGAGCCGGAGATTTTTGCCGAGATTCGCCCACATAAATTGGACAATCTGGATGAATTGGATTCCACTTTCAAGGAGATTGTAATGGGGGGAAGCCCTGCCCATCATGAGGAGCAGGCGCATTCGGCTGAATTGTCATCGCTGGGAGGGATTGTCCCGGAACCGGAAAACCTTTTGGAGCGTATCGCTCCAGGCGCGTTTTCTGAGGTGGGCAAACGCCCTGCAACTCCAGAAGATATAAAAGAAAACCTGGATGCTATTTCCGGATTTTCCGATCAGAGCCAGGGTTCCCTGCACTACAATCTGCGTTCGGAAAACTGGGACCATGAAGCCGGTCCATTGACCCAGGCGATTGCAGATGAGGTCAGGCAGTTACTGCAAAGGTCATTAGGGTCTTCCCTGGAAAAAGAGGTTTCCGGATTGTCCGAGGCGATTTTAAGAACCGTCCGTGAAGTGGTGAGAGAGATCACTCCGGAAATTGCCCGCAGGGTGATTCGGGAGGAGATAGAAAAAATTAAAAAGCAGGATATGTATTAGCAGGCCCTGCTGACGCTCCGCTCTTTAAAAAGAAATTCATTCCTCATTTTTAAATATATAAATCACCATTAAAAACTTCTCTTGCGTGTTTTGGGCAACGTGGCCAAGAAGAGTATTTTTTTATGTTTACCTGTAAGGAAATTTTGTCATCGAATGATTCAACTGGATAAACATTACGAACCGGAAGAAGTTGAAAAACGCTGGGGGAAATTCTGGCAGGAAAAAAATTATTTTCATGCCGACGAGACACTCGACAAGCCCACTTTTACCATTGTCATACCGCCTCCCAATATTACGGGGCGTTTGCACATCGGCCATGCTTTCAACAATACCCTGCAGGATATTCTAACGCGCTGGAAACGCATGCAAGGGTTCAATGCTTTGTGGCAACCGGGTACTGACCATGCCGGAATTGCTACCCAGAATGTGGTCGAACGTCAATTGCACGCGGAAGGAACCGACCGGCAGGCGCTGGGCCGTGACGCGTTTGTGGAACGGGTATGGAAGTGGCGTGACGAATCCGGCGGAACCATTACTGAACAGTTGAAAAAACTGGGCAGTTCACTGGATTGGCAGCGGGACCGCTTTACCATGGACGAAGGTTTGTCCAGGGCGGTTCGCGAGGTGTTTGTCACACTTTATGAAGACGGGCTGATTTATAAAGGCGACTATATCATCAACTGGTGTCCTCGTTGCCAAACGGCGCTTTCTGACCTGGAGGTGGAATATCAGGATGCGCAGGGCCACCTGTATCATTTGAAATATGCTTTTAAAGATGGCGATGGATTTCTTGTCATTGCTACCACCCGGCCGGAAACCATGCTGGGGGATACGGCTGTAGCGGTCAATCCGAAGGATGAGCGTTATATGAAATTCAAGGGCAAGACGTTGATCCTGCCCATAGTAAACAGAGAAATTCCACTCATTGAAGACGGATATGTCGATACTTCTTTTGGCACCGGGGCTCTTAAGGTAACTCCTGCGCATGACCCCAACGATTTTGAACTGGGGCGACGGCACAACCTTCCTTCGGTCAACGTGATGGCCCCCAATGGCACCATGAATGCCGAGGCCGGTCAGACTTATGAAGGGCTGGACCGTTTTGAATGCCGAAAGAAACTGGTGCAAGATTTAAAAAACGCGGGAGTCCTGCTGAAAATAGAAGACCTCAACCATTCGGTCGGTCATTGTTATCGGTGCAAAACAGTGGTTGAGCCCTATTTGTCCAAACAATGGTTTGTCAAAGCCAAGCCTTTGGCGGAACCAGCGATGGAAGCAGTGAGAAATGGCTCTATTAAAATTGTTCCGAAATTCTGGGAAAACACATATTTTGAATGGATGGAAAATATTCGTGACTGGTGCATTTCTCGGCAAATCTGGTGGGGACACCAAATTCCCGCATGGACCTGCAAAGCCTGTAGCGAAATTCAGGTTGTGCGGGAAACTCCCGAAAAATGTTCGGCCTGTTCTTCAACGGATCTGGAACAGGAGACCGATGTGCTGGACACTTGGTTCAGTTCCGCACTCTGGCCGTTTTCCACGTTAGGCTGGCCGGAAAAAACGGAAACCCTGAAAAAGTTTTATCCTACAACGGTTCTTTGTACCGGGTTTGACATTCTGTTTTTCTGGGTGGCACGCATGATCATGATGGGAATCAAATTCATGGACGATGTGCCTTTTCGCCACGTTTATATTCATGCCCTGATTCGTGACGCAGAGGGGCAGAAAATGAGCAAGACCAAAGGCAACGTGATTGATCCGCTGGAAGTCATGGAACAATACGGCACCGATGCGCTGCGGTTTACGCTGGCGGCTTTTGCGGCTCAGGGCCGGGATATCAAACTGGATGAGGACCGCATCGATGGTTACCGGAACTTTTGTAACAAACTCTGGAACGCTTCCAGGTTTGTGCTCATGAACCTGGAGGGTTATGAAGGAACCTGTCAACTTGATGAACAAGCTGACCGGTCTATTGCCGACCAGTGGATTCTGAGTCGACTGAACAACACCACGAGGGAAGTCAATCAGGCCTTGGAAGATTTCAAGTTCAACGATGCCGCCTTGACAGTCTATAAGTTCATCTGGAATGAATACTGTGACTGGTATATTGAGTTTTCCAAATCCCGTTTAGCGGTTGAGGGCCCTGGAAAAAAAGCTGCGCAGAATGTTCTTCTGCATGTATTGGAGGCGTCCCTGAAACTTCTGCATCCGTTTATGCCGTTTATCACGGAAGAGATTTGGCAGAAATTGCCCAAAAATGGAGATAGTATCATGATCAGCGCTTTTCCCGAATTCAGGGCTGATAGAAGCGATGCCAAAGTAGAAGAGGCCATGGGAAAAGTGATGGAAGTCATTACCGGTGTGCGCAACATCCGTGGCGAGATGAACCTGAATCCGGGATTGAAATTAAACGCGTTAATCAAAACCGGCCATGCCGATCTGGAAGCAACTCTGAAAAAACACGCCGGTTTTATCCGCGAATTAGCCCGGGTGGATCAAATAACCATAGGCCCCGATATCGTAAAAACCGAGGTCTCAGCATCTTCGGTATTGGGAGGAATGGACCTGATTATCCCCCTTGAGGGTATGATGGATTTTGCGGAAGAAAAGAACCGCATCGAAAAAGAGTTGAAAAAAATTGCAAAAGACCTCATATTTTTAGATAAGAAACTCTCCAACCCGAATTTTGTAAAAAAGGCGCCTGCCGAAGTCATCGAAAAAGACGAGAAAAGGAAAACTACTCTTTCTGAAAAACAGGCCAAACTTGAAACTCATTTGCAAACGATAGAACAGGCAATCCGGTAAAGAATGTTAATCACCCTTGGGGAATCTATGCTCCCCGACCTATCCTGAATTATGGATGCCAAAATAGGAACCCTGGCACGAGATGAAGTTTCTGCGGAGTCCCAATGGGATTTAACAGGGCTGTATTCATCCGATGCTGACTGGAACGCAGAGTTGACCGCATTGGAAGGGGAGATAAAAATATACGCTTCCTTTGCCGGTACCCTGGGAGAGTCTGCGCTTAAACTCAAGGCATGCCTTGAGTTTGATATGAATTTTTCGCGCCAGTTGGAAAAGCTTCACACGTTTGCGCATCTCAAAAATGATGAGGATAAAACCAACAGTCTTTACCAGGGAAATTATGAAAAGGTCATGATGCTGGTCAATGAAGCGAGCAAGGCTTCCAGTTTCATGCGGTCAGAAATCATGTCCATCCCTGAGGACATGATGCGTAGGTTTTTGACCAAAAAGGAGCTGGAGTTTTACTGGTTCCACCTGGAGCAGATTTTGCGTTACCGGGAGCACACCCTCTCTGAAAAGGAGGAGGCGCTTCTGGCCGCTTCCGGGGAAATGGGACGGACCATGCGGGACGCGTTTGATATGCTCGATAACGCCGATCTGCAACTGGGAATGATTGAGGATGAACACGGTGAAACGGTTTCCCTCACTCACGGGAATTTCCAGAGCTTTCTGCAAAACTATGACCGCCGGGTCAGGCAGGACGCTTTTCATACCTATTACAAAGCCTATGAATCGCATCAATATACCTATTCAACTTTGCTTGCCGGGAGCATTAAAAAGGACTTGTTTTATTCGCGGGCCAAAAATTTTCCCAGTTATCGGGCCAAATCGTTGTTTTCAGAAAATATTGCCATGGAGGTTTATGACAACCTGATCGAATCGGTGCATCAGAACCTGGAACCGCTCTACAAATATTTCGATTTAAGAAAACGCCTGTTAAAATTGGATGAACTGCATATATATGATTGTGGTGTCCCGCTGGTGGAGGGCATTAAATGGCATATGTCTTTCGAGCGGGCTGTGGAAGAGATTCGAACGGCCTTGAATCCTTTGGGTGAGGAGTATGTCGAGCAAGTGACGCGTGGGTTGACGGTCGACCGTTGGACAGACCGGTATGAGAACAAGGGTAAGCGGAGCGGAGCTTATTCATCCGGGTGCTACGATTCGAATCCGTTTATTCTCATGAACTACAGGGAAGACAATATCAACAGCGTGTACACGCTGGCCCATGAAGCGGGGCATTCGATGCATTCGTTGTATTCCAGGAAAAACCAGCCTTATCTTTATTCCGACTACACAATTTTTGTGGCCGAGGTGGCTTCTACCTTCAACGAAGCCCTTTTGACCCGGCATTTTCTGGGCCAGGATATTGACCCGGATATGCGAATTTATCTTGTTTGCAGGGAGATCGATAATTTCCGCGGTACACTATATCGGCAGACTATGTTTGCAGAATTCGAGCATCAGGTGTATAAGGCGGCTGAAGGTAGTGAACCCTTGACGCTGGAATCTTTCAAAAAGATTTATAGTAATCTCCTGGAACGTTATTTTGGTCCTGAGGTGGTTCTGGACGACTGCCTACCCTTAGAATGTTTTCGCATCCCGCATTTTTATTTCAGTTTCTATGTTTATAAATATGCCACAGGAATTTCCGCTGCTTATGCCTTGTCCGACCGGGTTCTTTCCGGGGGAGAGGCGGAGTTGAACGACTACCTGGGTTTTTTAAAATCAGGGGGCTCGAAATATCCAATAGATCTTTTGAAATCGGCGGGGGTGGATATGCTTTCACCCGAACCGGTTCGAACCGCATTGGCAAAATTTTCCACGTTAGTGGATGAACTCGAGCATTTGACATCCAACCATTTAAAAAATTGATAGACATTACCCAAAAACAAAAAGGATGATAACAATCATGACACTGCACACCATTTTTAAAGGAGTACCGTTTTGAAAAGAACAGGCTCATTCCGGAAAAGCGGGGGCAGCCCTAGGAGGTCTAATAACCGTCAGGGAAACCCATCCGGAAGAAATCAAAATCAAAATTCTGGGACCAGAAAAGGAGGAATCCATCCATGGGTTTCTTCTAATGCTGCTACTTCCCAGGCTTTGACCTCTCACCTCACGACAACAGCCAACAAGAACAGGTCAGGCGGAACTAATAACCGAAATTCTCAAAACTCCAAGAATCCTTACCGGCAAAAA
>DODH01000235.1:0-2815 GCA_003545625.1 Nitrospina sp. | reverse complement strand
TCGGCCGAATGGAAGAACTTCGTCTTCGCGGCAATCTGTTGATGTTGCGGTTAAGAATCCGTCTGTATCGGAAAAACCTTTAACTGGGAACCTGGATCCTTTCAACCTGTTTTGCGCCTATCATTTGGGCATCGGCCCTAAAAAGGAATACAAGCCTGCCAATCTCAATGAGGTTGCGCGACGTTTTGGCCAGGACCCTGCGACCGTTCGCCAAGCGCTGAAAGAGTGTGGCATGGATTCCGCGTCCTTGCTGGATCGGGATTTTGACATGGCTCTGGCACAGTTGGATATTCAAGTGGCGCCAGAAGGCATTGACCGCATGGAACTGGCGAAATCTATTTATGAGGATTTTCAGGCTTCCCCCCACGTGAAAAGGGATTGGAATAAAATCCTGGAAAATGACCGTAAAGAAAACCGCAAGATTTTTGGCTGACAATCAGACGAGACACCGCTATTAAGAAGGGTTTCCCCGTTCGCCGGAAATGACACTACCTGTAGGAATACGCTGGAAGTGTAATCCCTCTCGGATGATTTGGTCCTGTAGTCTTTTGATTCTGCCATTGGAGCATTTCAGGCTGTTCATCAAAATCGAGAAAGCAAAAGTTTCCCCGTCTCTGGATTGAAAATAACCGGAAAGCGCACTGACAAAATTCAGGGTTCCTGTTTTGACTCGAGCCCGGGCCGAGCTTTTCACGCCTCTCATCCGGCTTTTTACATTCCCATCCACACCCATTACTCCAAGCGCGGAGATAAATTCAGGATACACTCCCAGATCGTTTTTGACGTAGCGAAGGATATCGACGATTATTTGCGGAGACAACCGGTTCTGCCGGGATAAGCCGGAACCATCCAGAACTTTATATTGATCGGGAGGATATCCCAGCTCCATCAGGTAGTCTTCAAAGGTTTTAAGGCCTTTCAGGGTTGTGCCAGGTGATCCATACTTCTCGGCACCGATGGTTTTTAAAATCTGCTCTGCCACAAAATTGTTGCTGAATTTATTGAGACCCTGGAGTGCCAGCGTAAGAGGTTCTGACTCGTGAGTTAATAATTCTATTGCCGTTTCAGGAACCACTGCTTTTTCAATTTCGCCCTGGAACTCGATGCCCACATGCCCCAGATATTTTTTCAGTGTGCTCAGAGTATATTGAGTGGGGTCGGTAATATTTAAGAAATACCGGGCACGGGCCTGGTCCAACCGGATTCCTCCTGAAACTGTGATTTCATCAAATCCATTTAGGTCCACTCGATTGACGATCAGCCGGTTTCGCCTGCCGGGTTTGAGGGTTCTGGCCTGGTTGTTGAGTGTGATGTATTCGATATCTGGCTCGATAACGATTTTTGGCCTGCTTCCCGCCCTCGGGCCGGGGCTCACATCGGCCTGAACCGTGTTGAAATTGAAAGACAGTGCCCCCAGCGGAGCCTCATAGGCCTCCGCACCGGGATTTTTGATCCAGGTCTTCACCCTTTTCTGGTTATCAAAAAAAGAATCGTCGCCAATAATATTCCCGGTGATTTTTTTTACCGGAAGATTTTTCAACTTGTTGACCAGTAGCCACATTTGTTCGGTGACAAATTTTGGGTCCCCATAACCCTTGATATAAAGGTTGCCGTCTAACACTTCACCTTTCAATGTGCCATCTGTATAAAGCCGTGTGGGAAATCGGTAATTAGGGCCAAGGGTTTCAAGGGCGACAGCGGTGGTGAGAATTTTTAAATTCGATGCGGGAACGAAACTCTTTTTGGCGCGTAATTCGAAAAGGGATTCACCACGGTCCAGCGAGTAAATTTTGATTCCAAAATTATTTTTTCGCAGGCAGGAGTTGGAAAGGATTTTCTTGATTTTCTTTTGGAATAACAGAACACCCTTTTCATAAGTTTCTGCGCTTGCGGGAAGGGGGGCCGCCAAAAGGAAACAGAGCACATGCAGGGCAACAATTGTTATGATTTTATGGTGGACACTTTTCATCAGGAGAAATTCTACTCTGTTAAAAATAAATTTACAATTGACAAATCCCGGTATATTGGCGACTCTGGCCCAAGCGGGTAGTGTTAAACAAAAATTTAAGGCGAGACGATGATGGAATTTTCGCATGTCAAATACGGAGTTTTGGTCGCTATGGTGGCTATCCTGTTTGGAGGATCGCTGGGGTTGTCGTTCGGTTGTTGTGAAGACGACATAAAGGGGGTATTGAAAGGCAGTGCCGAAAAGGTACTATCTGGGGTTTATGGAGACGACCAGGCCAAGGCCGACAAGGTGGTAAAAAAATCATGGGTTTATATGAAGCGTGCCCATCTGCATTCGCAGACCATGGGTGTCATCAGTATCGCGTTTTCGCTGCTGGTGGCTTGGTTGAGTTTTCCTGCTCGTGCACAAATGGGGATCTCCTTGCTCAGCGGACTGGGCAGTCTGGGGTACGGGGTCTTCTGGATGTCGGCTGGGTTCCTGGCTCCGGGAATGGGGTCAACCGGTGCGGCGAAAGAATCTATAGCCCTGATCGCCCAGGCATCGGGAGCCGCTTTTTTTATAGCCGGAGTTTCACTTTTTGGCTTCCTCACTTATAGAATGTTTGTCAAACTCGAAACGGAATAAATTTCCGCTTCTTAAAAGGTTCTTTGTAAACCCCAAAAAATATTAAATATGAATTATGATCTGGTAGGAATTGGGAATGCGCTGGTTGATATTGAAGTTCAGGTTGATGACGCTTTTATAAAAGAAATATCGGTGACCAAAGGCGGCATGACCCTTACCTCCGCAGTCGAGCAGGGAAAAATTTTAAAAACCCTGCAGGCAAAGTCGCAGAAACTTTCATCC
>DODH01000238.1:748-10671 GCA_003545625.1 Nitrospina sp. | reverse complement strand
CGTCATTGCGAACAAAGTGAAGCAATCCAGAAAAACTCTGGATCGCCACGCCGCTTTGCGGCTAGCGATGACGATCTTGTGAGATTTGATTTGTTATGCTGAAGAGCGTATGTAATGAAAATACCAGATCATGCAAAGATCTCCTTCGAGGCACAAAGGCTAATGAAAAGTATAACGTGCTCATTCTCCGCTATTTTGTCTCCTCAACCAGCATGGCGGAGAACTCCAGGGTGACTGCAGTTTTACCGTTGACGGTGGCCTTGCCCGTCATGTATGCGGCGGTACTGACCAAATCTTTGAGCTTCACCTCAATCTGCATCGTATCTCCCGGATGAACAGCATGCTTGAGTTTAATGTTATTGACACGGGTGAGAACCGGGATCTTGCCTTCGTTGGCCATACGTTTCCCCATCATGATTGCGCCGGCCTGAAAAATGGATTCAAAGATCAACACTCCCGGCATGATCGGTCTTCCAGGAAAATGCCCCTCAAAAAACGGTTCTTTCGGATCGATCTTTTTTTCCGCCTTGATAGTATCGTCGCTTTCTTCAAGCACCCGGTCGATAAACAGAAAAGGCGGACGATGGGGAATGTATTGAAGAAAGTCCTGTGACATCCTATAGTCCCCCGGTTACCTCTAACACCGAACCTGTGATGTAAGAAGATTCTTTTGACGCAAGAAACAGCACCGGGCAGGTTACATCCTCCGGGGTTCCAAAGCGTTTCAGGGGAATCTGGTCTTTATAGAATTTTTTCTGTTCTTCCGGCAGATCGCCAATGAAATCGGTATCGATGAAACCTGGCGAAACACAATTAACGGTTATCTTACGGCTCGCTACTTCCTTGGAGAGGGATCGTGTGAATGCCACCTGACCCGCTTTTGACGCGGCGTAATTGGCTTGGCCCGCAAACCCGAACTTGCCAATGGGAGAGGTTAAAGTGATGATCCTTCCATATCTCTGGCGCATCATGGACTGTACTGCCAGCTTGCACAAATTGAAAGTTCCTGTCAGGTTGGTGTTGATGACCCGGTTCCAGTCCTCTGCCTTCATCATGCCAACAATGGAATCGGAACGAATGCCTGAACTGACAACAAGGATCTGGAAGTTTTCGTATTTCGTTTCGATTTCTTTATAAAACTTTTCAACCGCTACATAATCGGAAACATCGAACTTATGAATGTCGAGAAAGTCTGCGTGGTCGGCATTGGCGTGTTTAAAGTTCTCCGCTTCCCCATCATTACCCAGATAAGTAGCGATGACTTTTGCTCCGGCTTTGAGGAACGCCTCTGAGATGGCCCGGCCTATGCCACGCGTACCACCTGTGACCAGAGCCGTTTGCCCGGTAAAATCGAATTTCATAGTTATTGAGTTTCAGGAAAGCGAAAAGAGGCCATTTGACTTCAGGCTGATGCGGTCACCAGGCTCGGGCTCAACTGCCGGAGGAATTTATCCGTTTCGTTGGCGACAATGACTCCATAGTTCGCCGCTCCCAGCCAGCCCGACATAATAATTCCCACCGACCCAGCATGGAACAACCCATTAATCTGATTAGGAAGGTCTCGGCTTATTTTAAGTCCCTCAAACTTGGTTCCAAACGAAGTACCCGAAGGGTGCAGGGTATAGCGCTTGAAAGTTTTTGGTGTTGACGCTTCCACATGATCCACTTTTTTGCGAATGCCAGGAACATATTTTTCCAGCGCATCGAGAGTGCTTTGCTCCAAGTCATGCTTGTCTTTCTTATATTGAGATTCGCTCAGGTTAGCCCAGTCCTGATACCGGGCGTTGGTCGAAGAAACGATGGAATAACGATTGGTTCCCGGGCGGATCTCCGGGTAATAAAACGAAAAGGTGCGGCTGGTAACGTCTTTGCTCAATATTTTATCCGTGCAGTATTCGTCCGCCACGGACGAGAACAGCAGGTCGCCTACATGCGGCACGGTTTCCCCTTTTTTGATTCCCATATAAACCTGGCAACTGGAATTATTGAGCCGAACTTTTTTGACCTCTTTGATAAATTCGGGAGAAAAATGTTCCTCGCCTGTCAGTTGTTCGATGGTAGTCAATAAATTCGAATTGGAAAGGACGGACTTGCACACAATATCCTGCCCGTTGATGCGAACCCCCTGCACCGTTTTATCTTCCACATAAATTTTTTCGACCAAACAGTGAGTGCGAATGTCCACACCGTTTCGCAAAAGCTCCTTCTTCATTTCCTTAATCAGGTGATCGGTACCACCCTGATAGGTAAAAACTCCCTTGTCCATGAAGTTGGAAAAAACAATACCGTAAGTCAGTGCCGGATCATCCAAGGTGGAACCATTGGCATAGGTGATCGGTTCCATGAGAAACCGCCAGACATCGGTGCGGCCCGGAAAAAATTTCTCAAAAAGGTCGCGGGTAGTCATGACCACTTCGTCATAAAAATTCATGCTTCGGGCGGTCATAAAAAACTCATCGATCACTTCTTTAAGGATGCCGAAACGCTCGCGTAAGATATGTGTGAAGTCTATTTTGTCGAAAGTGGTATTGAGGGAAAACTGTGGATTGTCGAAACGAACATTTTTAAGCTGGATGACCCGTTTGGAAATGTCCTGGCTCCAGTATTTTCGCAAGGTTTTGATCATCCCGCAGGGGAACCCGTGCAGGGAGATATCCATGATATGCCCGCCCTTGCGTTTGAACCAGGTGGCCAGGCCCCCCATATTGTAATGATGCTCTGCCAGCAAAACCTTGTGCCCCATTTTAGCCAGAAGATTGGCAGACGTCATTCCCGCCAGACCGCTGCCAATCACAACCGTATCGTAGGCAGACAAAACACCCTTTAACCAGTCTTTCGATGGTTTACTCATTGATTCTCAAACGATGAATTTTTTGATGGGCCTGTCATTGTAAAATATGCAGGTTGGCCATGGATATTCCGCTTAATGTGGCCCCAATAATACCTAAAAACCCCTGATCTGTCCCGCAAATATACAGGTTTTTAACAGGGGTTTTTCCATTTTTAATTTTCTGCGGAGACCCATAAACAGCCCCATTAATGTGGCCTGTATATTTTTTAATGGTCTTAGGCGTAAACGAGTCTAAAAATACCACATTATCGCGAAAATCGGGAAAAAATGTAAATAAAGCCTCCAAAGCCTGGGTCCGGCATTCCTTCTTGGCGGCGATATAGTCCTTTCTCGGCAGGCTGTCCCATTTTCCGAAATGGGCAAGATTGGTCAGGCGAATCAGCCCTTCCTCAAGCGGTTGTGGGTATTGAAAATTATTGCTGCAACACAACACACCGCTGGAAATATCGATCAAATCGCCCGGTACTTTATAATCGAAGCGTGGATGGATGGAAAAAAAGACAATGCTCTTATCATAACCCAGGTCACGTGGCTCCCGGTCCACCACAAAAAGGGATTCCATAAACGAAACCTGGCCCGTCTCGCATACACCTGCCTCGGCAAGCTTAGGCTGGCAACAGTTAAGCGTTTCCACATAGCCCATGGAAGAAAGTACCGCTGCAGTTGCTAATTCTTCCTCATTTGCAAGCGTCACCGAATCGACCGTTCCCTGCTTTGCATTGATGGTTTTAACCCCGTTTCCCATCTTCAATTCACCGCCAAGATGCTTGAACTTATCAGCCAGGAGATTGAGGATGTAAGGCATTCCACCTTGGGGCTTGGAAAATCCTTCTACAAAAATGCTCTTGAACATGATGACAAATTGATAAAAATCCATGTCCCCCTCACGCGCATTGCCATAATACATCAAGGGGCAAAACAGCATGTCGATCAACACCGGATCGCTGATATAAGACTCCAAAACCGGCCGAGACAAAAGACGGTCAGCATCGTCAAGGTTCAACTCATCGAAAGAAAGGATCTTTTCCACCAACTTGTTGAATCCGTCAATCTGATCGGGAAACTGTTCGGCCACCTCCTGCCGCATAAACTCAAAATCGTTGGTAAAACGCAGGGAATTCTCAGGAAAATGTATTTCCGACATATCCTGCTGGCACAGGCGAAAATCGTCATGGCTGAAACGCAATTGTTTCAGTAGCTTGCCGAGCGGCGATGACCGGACTCCTTTAGGAGTGAAATTGGTCATGGCGTGGAGTCCGACATCAAATACGCGGTTTTTCCTTACATAAAAGGAATTCAAACCGCCAATCACGCTATGTTTTTCAACAATGCAGACCTTTTTATCGAACATGGCCAACCGAATGCCCGCGGCCAAACCCGATAAACCCGCGCCGATAATAATAGTGTCGTAACGCATAGCCAAATTATACCACCACTGCGCCAGCGTGATACCCCATGCGGGGCATGAAATTTAATGAAGAAGATATAACTCGCTGGACCCAGTAAGCAATAACTCTACCTTGCGAGCAAAAGGTATATCGACTTAACTGAATCTGTTTTGGGGTCAAAAAAGGGAGGGGGTATGAAAACCTAACTGGCCAACTGTCGGTCTTTTAATAATGGGGTGAGATAAGAAACACAACCGGCCAGCGTTGCCAGATGCTCGTAATCCTTTTCCGGCACTTCGATGTTAAACCGCTTGCGAAGCTCCATGACGATATCGAGAAAATCCATGGAATCCAGATCAATCTGGTCCCTCAGTTTTGTGTTGTCGTCAATGGAACTGATATCCTCATCCGGGGCAATATCGGCAAGGATATTAAGAATAACCTGTCGTATATCTTCAATCGTCATACTTGTCTCCGAAATCCACTTTAACCCTGATTTTAGTAGAAGATAGGGCAGATTTCAACCCTAATTTTCCACTAGGCGTGGGGCCAGCGGGCAAAAACTTTCTCTGGCGATCCGGAGGCCCCGTCGGCTTGAGAAGTGCTTGCTGATTTCCCCCACAGGAGTGGGCGGAGAGCCTCCGCTGGCAAATTGCCATGGTCCATAAAGCTTAAAGACCAGTTGGGCGCAGTAAAAAGCTATTGCAAGTTCCCAGCAGAGGGACTGCGGACTATCAGGACAGAGTTAATGCCGAACATGCCGAAGGAATTGTTCATGATGTAATCTACGGAGGGAAGTTTTTCCGGTTTGTTAGCCACGAGGTTATTCAAGGCGCATTCCGGATCGAGATCGTCCAGGTTGATAGTGGGGTGGACTATGAGGTCATCGAATGCTGGCAGGTTGCCGGAAAGTTCCAGCGTGCCTGCCGCACCCATGGTATGACCGATGAAACTTTTTGTATTATTGATCCGCACTTTGCAGTTATCGCCGAACACTTCGCGCAGGGCCTTGGCTTCCTGGATGTCTCCCATTTGCGTTGCCGTTGCGTGCGCGTTGAGGATATCGATGTCGCCCGGCTCGAGTCCGGCCCTCTCCAGCGCCAGACGTATGCACTGGGCCTGCCTGCCCGGGTCGGGCAGAATAAAATCAATCGCATCAGAGTTCATGGAATACCCCACGATCTCTCCGTAAATTTTCGCCCCGCGCTTTTTAGCGTCAGTAAGCCGTTCCAGGGTATAGACGCACCCTCCTTCTGAGCAAACAATTCCGTTACGGTTTTTATCAAAGGGCCGGCTGGCTTTAGCGGGGTCTTCATGCGTGGCCAGGGCGCCTTCGCTTTTAAAGCTGGCAAATATACCGAAGGTATGAATACTCTCGGACACCCCTCCCGCCAAAGCGAGATCGACCTCACCCAGCCGCAACATCTGCAGACCTTGGATAACTCCCAGATTTCCTGCCGCGCAGGCCGCACCGATGGTGTAATGCGGCCCGGTGATTTTCATGTTCAAGGTCACTTCTCCCGCAGGGTTGTTGGAAACCGTACGAGGATTATGATGGTGCGACCAGAACTTAACATCATAATCATACTGGCTGATGTTGTAGACCTCGTTCTCGGTCTCGACATTGCCATGCTCGGTCACCCCCAGATAGACGCCTACCCTGGAGCGGTCAATCGCTTCCAAGTCAATTTCGGCATTGGCAAAAGCTTCGCGCGAGCAGTAGATGGCAACGGACCCGGCCCGGGTGCCACGGCGGCGTTCCTTTTTTTTCTGGTATTTCAGTTCATCAAAATCACAGACCCCCGCGAGGACCTTTCCCATATACCGGGTCTCGAAGTGTTGCACTCCCGAAACCCCGTTTAACAGGTTTTGACGAAACTCCTGCAGGTTGTTGCCATTGGGGGAAGTCAAGCCTATCCCTGTGATTACGATGCGTTGATCAGGGTCTGTCATTTTTTACCAATAAGGCCACCGCATACGCAGAGATGCCTTCTTCCCGCCCGGCAAAACCGAGCTTTTCTGTTGTGGTGGCCTTGATATTAATCCGGTCTGGTTCGACATCCATCGCCAAAGCAATATTCTTTTTCATTTGCGAAATATAGGGGGCCAGCTTGGGTTGTTGTGCAACGATCACCGAGTCGGCATTAGCAAGTTTAAAACCTTTGCACATGCGCACGACTTCTTTGAGCAGGTGCAGGCTGGAGACGCCCTTCCACTTCGGATCGGTGTCCGGGAAATACTTACCGATATCTCCAGCGCCCAATGCGCCAAGCAGGGCATCGCATAAAGCATGCACCAGAACATCGGCATCAGAGTGCCCGTCCAGTCCCATCGAATGCGGAACATCGACTCCACCCAGGATGAGTTTTCTGCCCTCAACCAGAC
The DNA here is from genome assembly GCA_003545625.1 of Nitrospina sp. Next base: position 4,047 of record DODH01000238.1, on the reverse strand, counting down.
GGTGCACATCGTAACCATTGCCAATACGAATATCAGGTAAATTCATTGCGAGAGAAAAATATTAAACAACCCCATAATGTAAATCACCCCAGCCCCTCTTTAAAAAGAGGGAGAAAAGCTCCTTAGGCCGAGAGAACTTTATGTTTACCAGTTTAAGTCATTGCTAATCGCCGCCGGCCGCTTGGCCCGGGCTAGTGGTGGGTGACGGTAATGAGTTTAGTGGCTTCTTCACGGGCCCAGTGGTCGGCATCCAGAACATTTTGCAATTCATGCAGGGAAACCGGGCTGTGATTTTGCATAACCATGCGAATGATCTCTGCGATATCTTTATAGGGGATCAGTTCATCGAGGAACGCCTGCACCGCAATTTCATTAGCGGCATTGAGTACCGCCGGCATAGTCTGGCCCATTTCCATAGCATCCATGGCCAATTTCAGGCAGGGAAATCTTTCAAAGTCCGGGGCCTCAAAAGTCAGATTTCCCATAGAGGCCAGGTCTAAAGAAGGCAGTTCACTTTCAAACCGGTCCGGATAAGTCAGCGCGTAAGCAATGGGAACCCGCATATCCGGAATCCCCAACTGCGCGATGATGGAAGTGTCGACAAACTCGATCATCGAATGAATGATACTCTGCGCGTGAACGATGATCTCGACCTTCGTATCCACCCCGAACAACCATTTAGCCTCTATATACTCAAGGCCCTTGTTCATCATGGTGGAAGAGTCGATGGTGATTTTAGCTCCCATGCTCCAGTTGGGGTGATTGAGTGCTTCTTTTACCGTCACGTTCTCCATCTGCTTGAGGGTAAAAGTTCTGAAAGGTCCGCCGGACGCAGTCAGGATAATTTTCTTGATACGCTCAGGTTTTTCCCCGTTTAATACCTGGAAAATTGCGCTGTGTTCGCTGTCAATAGGGATGATGCGGGTATGAGTACGTTCCGCTTCTTTAAGAACCAGTTCCCCTGCTATGACAAGCGTTTCCTTATTGGCGAGTGCAAGGTTTTTACCAGCTTTGAGGGCCGAAAGGGCAGGGAGCAATCCGGCGCTTCCAACCACTCCGGAAACAACCAGGTCGGCTTCAGAAAAAGAAGCGGCAGAAACCGTGCCTTCCTGACCAGAAACGATTTCCACATCCAAATCGCCAACAAGCTCTTTCAACGCATCTATTTTCGTCGAGTCAAACAGGGCCGCCAGCGCGGGTTTGAATTTTCGAATCTGGCGGGCAAACAAGTCTACATTGCTTCCGGCAGACAGGGCGCAAACCTGAAAACTTTCCGGATAACGCTCTATAACATCCAGAGTGTTGACACCGATAGAACCCGTTGAGCCCAAAAGGGATATTTTTTTCATGCGGATGCCCTGACAACGAAGAGGAGGTTTAAGAGAGCCTCTCTAGAGAGCCTCTTAATTATGTCCCCAGGAACAATTGGTAATAACAATAGAAAGCCGGGCCAGCAAACAACAGGCTGTCAATACGATCCAGAACACCACCGTGACCTGGAATCAATGAGCCGGAATCTTTCACCCGACAATTTCTTTTTATCAGAGATTCCAAAAAATCTCCAAACTGTCCGATGATACCGCATATAAAGGCCACAATCAAACAATGCATTAGCGAAATTTCCCCAAAAAACCATACTTTGGAGACACCTGCAGCTAGAAGAGTTCCCAGTACATTGGCGATAGCCCCTTCCACCGTTTTATTGGGGCTGATCACAGGCAGCAGCTTATGTTTTCCCAGGTTCCGGCCTCCATAATAAGCCGCCGCGTCACCGGCCCAAATCAGTAGCAGGAGGAACACGATCATTTGGCTTCCCCCTTCCAGACTATGTATCAACAGAAAGTACCCGCCCAATCCCGCGATGTAAAAGATTCCCATCAGCGTATAAGCAATAGGGTCCAAAGCCACTTTCACATTTATTTCCCTGAAGAACCAGGTGGTAAAGAAAACTAAAGGCAGCAGGACTGCAAAAATAAGTAGAAATTTTGTCCCCAGGTAAAAACCCCATAGGAGCAGGAAACTCAATAGCCCCCCCTCGATGGGAAAACCCTCCACACCCATTTTTGAAATCATGGAAAAGTATTCGTGACTTGCAATCAAAACAATCACCGCAACAAGAAAAAAGAACAAAAGGGGAGAACCATACAACACAACTCCCAATACAAGCGGAATGGCAATGGCTCCACTGCTAACGCGTTTCAAGAGCCTGCTCCTGTCAGGTTTGGATGAAGCGGAATGTTTAGGACAATGGGTATGGGTTTCAAAATAGGAATGGTCAAGGTTTGAGGTCAGGCTTTTACAATTTGCTCTTGCGTCATTCCAAAGCGCCGCTCTCTGCCCTGGAAGTCGATGATGGCGTTCAGGAAATCCTCATCCGAAAAGTCCGGCCACAACACATTGCTGTAAAATAATTCAGTATAAGCGCTCTGGTACAAAAGAAAATTGCTGATCCTTCTTTCTCCGCTGGTACGGATAATCAGGTCCGGATCGGGAAGCGGGTAGGTGGAAAGGAACGATCCAAACAGTGGCAAGTCAATTTCTTCTGGTCTGAGCTGCCCCGAACGCACCTGTTCGGCAATTTTTTTTACCGCATCTATGATTTCCTGCCTGCCTCCGTAACTCAGAGCCAGGGTAAGAACCATGCCAGTGTTGCCGCGGGTATCTTCCATGGAATCATGGGTCAGTTTTCGAATTGCCTCGGGCAAGTCCTCAATATGCCCAATGGTATTGAAGCGTATATTCTCTTCTTTCATTCGCTTCAGTTCCTTTTTCAAATAAAAGCTCAGAATTTTCATGAGCGTGTTGATTTCTGCAGAAGGTCGGTTCCAGTTCTCATCTGAAAACGAATAAAGGGTTAGGGCTTCCAGTTTGAGTTTTCGGCTCAGAGTGACAATGCGGTCCACTACCTTAACCCCTGCCCAATGGCCCTCAACCCGAGGGAGAGAATGATTTTGCGCCCAGCGTCCATTGCCATCCATAATAATGGCGACATGCCGGGGCAGACGATTGGGGTCTATTTTTTCCTGTAACGCTGTATTGAGCAAGAAGGCGGCTCCTGATTAATCGGCCAAACCCGCCGGTGAGAAGAAGGTAGGCTCTTTGACAAACATACTACCAAGATATTACAAAAAATTGCTTCACACATCCATCACATCTTTTTCTTTAGCATGGGAAATTTTATCGACTTCAGCGACAAACTTATCAGTTGTTTTCTGGATATCATCAATCCCTTTGTGGCTTTCGTCCTCAGACACTTCATGGTTTTTTTCTGATTTTTTCATTTTATCGTTAACATGCTT
>DODH01000238.1:0-321 GCA_003545625.1 Nitrospina sp. | reverse complement strand
GGTGGAATGGTGAGCCGGATCGCCTTGCCATCGTTGTTGGGAGTCAGGCCCAGATCTGAAGCCTGGATGGCTTTTTCGATTTCCTTCAAAATCGATGCTTCCCAAGGCTGGATCGTCAGGGTTTGGCTGTCTGGAGCGCCTAAAGTCGCCACCTGCTTTAAAGGGGTCGGGGTTCCATAATAATCGACCTTGAGATCATCCAACAGGGCTACCGAAGCCTGACCTGTCCGCAACTTCCCTAACTCATGATGCAGGTGGTCGATCGAGATCCCCATTTTCTTTTCCGCGTCCTGGATTAAATCAGCAATCATTTTCAGACCC
>DODH01000074.1 GCA_003545625.1 Nitrospina sp. | reverse complement strand
CTCCTCCCAGGCAGTCTTTCAGCCAGACCTCCCAGGACATCATCGATCCGGGTTGTTCCCTGGGGGGAAATGTTGGCTAGACCATGTAAAATATGCTGATAATGGGAAGCTTTGGAACGAGGAGGAATATGCTCAACAACCTTGTCGTTAAACAGAGTCAGGCCTACCGCGTCAAATTGTTTCAGAAGCAAATAGGAAAGCGCTGCGACCAGTGTGCGGGCATACCCCATTTTGGAGTGTTGTTCTTTTAGGGGAGACTGGTATCCCATCGACCCGCTCGCATCCAGCAAAATCGTACACTTCAGATTGGTTGATTGCTCAAATTGTTTGACATGATATTTGTCGGTTTTGCCCGCCACCTTCCAGTCGATATGGCGGATTTCATCACCGGGAGAATAATCCTTGTACTCTGCGAACTCCACTGAAGACCCCTTGTGGCGACTGCGGTGTTGCCCTGTTAGCAGTCCTTCCACCAGATTCATGGCGGTCATTTTTAAGGTGGAAATACGTGAAAGGACTTGAGCGTCAAACTGCTGTGCAGAGTTTTCCATAGACCCGATTGAAGTTGGAGAAAACTATCTTCTCATATTGTCGCACAAAACCACTAGGCTGTGGCGGTGGTATTCTTCCTCAGCCTTTACCCTTGCAGGGCATGAAGGTTAATGAAGAGGGCATCACGCCTGCCCTGGAAGGGGTACAACTAGCAATAACTATTTCTGGTGAGCAGGAAGTATTGGCGGCTTTGATGGGCTCTTGCTGTATTCCCTCCCACGGGAGTGGGTGGGTTGACATTATGGGTGACACCTATAAAATGATCTTTCACTAAAGAAAAAAGGATGATGGAATGAACAAACCATTTAATGATGATTCAGTAGAAGTTCTGGTAAAAAAGTTTTTGTTCAAGAACGGAACGGTTCTGGATTTGAGGTTAAAATATATCGGCGATGAAGGTCTGGAATACCTGGCTAAGTGTCCAGAGCTGATCGACCTGGAAATGTTGAACCTTGAAAGAAACGAGATTACCGACAAGGGAGTTCGGGCGTTGGCAGGTTCTTCGATAATCACAAACTTGAAGGAACTGCATCTGGAAAGAAATGAGATCAGCGATGCGGGAGCTAAAGCCATTGCAGGTTCCGCAAATTTTTCCTATCTGAACTTCATCAATTTATGGAAAAACAAAGTGGGAGCCGAAGGAGCCAAAGACATTGCCAGTTCCACTATTCTGGTTAATTTGAAAAGTCTGGATCTGGCCCAGAATAACATTGGCGATGAAGGCGCCAAGGCTCTTGCCGAAAGCAATACCCTGGCTGGCTTGGAGTTGCTCGAAATATTTGGCAGTGGCCTGACCGATGAAGGCAAAAAACAGCTCAAAGAATCCACCGCCTTCCCCAAACTGCAAACCTTGGTTGTGGAGTAACCGGCTTCATCGCCGCTAATGCGGGTTTAAGACCCTTTTAAAATATTCAACCTGTTTTTGAGGGATGGGGTCCAAGCGGCATTATAGATGTCCAATATTTCTTCAGCCTGCTTGAGGATAGGTTTGAGGTGTTCAGTATCCCCGAGTTGGTGGTAGGTTTCGGCCAGGTCGATCAGAATATGGGCTTCCTCTTTCCGGTTCTCGACATATTTTGCAGTGGCCAGAGCCTGGACGAAAAATGCCGTTGCCGGTTCATATTGCCCAAGTTTCTGGTAATTCAGACCTATGCCGACCAGTAATTCCAATTCCTTATCGTGATCTTTCTGCTGGCGGTAGCTCGCCAGAGCTTTTAAATAGCAGTCTATGGCCTTTTCGATATTGTTTTGTTTGACATAGACGAACCCGAGTCCGTTATAGGAACTGCCAATGAACGCGCTGTGGCCTTTTGCCGTGGCGAGAGCTTTCTGTTCTTCAAAATGTTTCCGGGCCTGATCGAGTTTGCCAAAGATGGCGTATGCGTCACCAAGATTAGCCAACAAACTGCATTGCTCTTTGCTGTCGCCCGACTCTTTGGCAATATCAAGTTCTTGGAGAAAAAAATCGATGGCTTTTTTCGTTTGCCCCAGTCGGGTGTATGCCATACCGAGAGCGGAGAGGGCATTTTTTTCTGCTTGTTTGTCGCCAATGCCACGTGCTTTCTTGAGAAAAATGGTTTCAGATTCCACCAGCCTACGCAAATCAAGCGCACAGAACGATTCCAGGCTAGACGGTTTGCCAGGTTTTGCGTCGTAGCCCGCAAGCCGTTGGAAACTTTCTTCGACGGACAGGGACATTTTTTCTTCCACTTCTTTTTTGAAATTTAGTTCCTCCTCAATATCGTCCAGGGCCTCCTCCAGGTCTTCTTGCAGGAATGCGCTTCTCAACGTGTAGGATTTACAATCACAAAGGTGTTTTAAAGCTCCTTGCAGATTTCTCCTTTTTGGAAGCACCGCGCCATCAAGTAGTAATGGGACTATCATCAAATCCATATTCATGGCGGAAACGATTTCAAAACGAAGGCGTTTATCCAGTTTGAAATCATCAACAGGAAGAGCTGTGATTTCTGCGGGGGATCCAGTCCTTGAAATCACAATAATTAATGCGTCGCAAAGGGAAAGGTTCTCTACGAGGGTTTGTCGGGAAAAGCCTTCAGGATCTTCCGGACCCAGGCATTTGGCTTCCAGAGATTGTCGGCATTCCTGCATGATGTTTTGGATCACGGTTATTGATCCGGGATCGTTCAGACTGAAATAAAGAATCGGCATACTGAGGCCCCGTATTTTATTCCGTCCATAATTGAATTGGCATAGCTCAAAGTCGTTTCTAGAGGATAGGCGCCATCGTCTTTATTTGAATAGTTCTTTCAATCGGGCTTGGCAGCGGGGTTCTTTGGTCAACTCGATCATAATTTTCTCGTTGACACTTAAATTCTTCAAGCTGGTTT
>DODH01000281.1:4704-5167 GCA_003545625.1 Nitrospina sp. | reverse complement strand
AAAATGATGATTCAACAAACGAAACAAAAAATAAAGCCGGAAGCGCGTAAGGGGTAGCGGCCCAATGCAGGACCCAATCGTACATGGATCGAATAATTTTCATGGATGTGATTTTGAATGAGGTTTATAGAAGGTTGAAGGGGTCTACATCGATAGAAAGTTTAAGTTTTGCATTGGAGGCAGATTTGAGTTCATTGAGTTCCCGGCTGTCTGTCAGAATGCCTTGCAGAGTCTGCATATTAGAGCCGCGTAATATCAAATGCCAGCGGAATTTGTTTTGAATCTGATATAAGGCCGCTTTGGAAGGGCCTAATATTTCGACTCCCTTTTTTCGGGTTGCCGCTAGAGCCCGCCCCAGTTTTTCAGCCATGCTCTTTCCCAACGATTCATTGGCACTGACAATTTCGATAGCAATAAGCCGGGTGAACGGAGGGTAGTTGAGTTGCCTGCGTAATTTTAATTC
>DODH01000281.1:0-4366 GCA_003545625.1 Nitrospina sp. | reverse complement strand
CATTCACATCGTGTTCCCGGACAAACTCAAACATATAGTGGTCGGGATTATTGGTCTGGATAATCACCTTTCCCGGAACTTCTCCTCGTCCTGCCCGGCCCGCGACCTGGGTCAACAATTGAAATGCTCTCTCGCACGATCTGAAATCCGGTATATTCAGGGATAAATCCGCATGCACGACTCCGACCAGTGTGACGTTAGGAAAATCATGTCCTTTGGTGATCATTTGTGTGCCAATGAGGATATCGATTTTCCCCGCAATCATATTCCGGTGCATGGCGGCGAAAGAGTCGCGGCCCCGGGTGGTGTCCCGATCTAGCCGGGTTATCCGGGCATCCGGAAAATTTTTTTTAACCTCTTCTTCCAGTTTCTGGGTGCCGAATCCGCTGAAGCGAATCACTTCTCCGTGGCATTCCACGCAGCGGCCAGGCATGCGCGCCCTGAAATTACAATAATGGCAGAGCAGGCGGTCTTCCTTACCGTGAAAGGTGAGGGTGACACTGCAATGGGCGCATTCTAATACGTAACCGCAGTCAGTGCAAAAAACAAATCGGGCCGTTCCGCGTCGATTGAGAAACAGGAAAACCTGTTCTTTGCGGGAAAGCCTATCGCGAATTGCGCTACGCAGGATTCCGGAAAGCATGGCAAAATTTTTAAACTCCTTACGCTCACGTCTCATATCCACCATGCTCACGATGGGTAGCATGCGCTCACCTATTCGGTTTTCCAAGGACAGGTATTGATATTTTCCCCGCCGGGTGTTTTGGGCCGATTCCAGGGACGGGGTTGCCGATCCCATAAGGACCACCGCGTTTAAAGACTGGGCCCGCATGACGGCAGTGTCCCGGGCGTGATAACGGGGATTGGAATCCTGTTTGTAAGAGCTATCATGTTCTTCATCAATCACCACAATGCCCAGGTTTTTGAACGGGGCGAACACCGCCGACCGGGCTCCGACCGCGATCGATACTTTTTCGTCACGGATTTTTTTCCATTCTAGATAGCGTTCGGTTTGTGATAGGCCGCTATGCAGAATGGCCACCCGGTCTCCGAACCGCTGGCGAAACCGCTCCACAGTTTGCGGGGTGAGAGAGATTTCGGGGACCATCATGATCGCGGTTTTGCCCTTTTCCAGGACGCGTTGAATGCAACGGATATATATTTCTGTCTTGCCGCTTCCTGTCACGCCATGCAGTAGAAAAGATTCGAACTTCTCGGTTTCAATAGCGAGGCTGAGTTTCTTGAATATCGCCTGTTGCTCGGGAGTGAACGTTAAAGAAGCGCCAAAGGGTTGAGTCATAGCGTTTTCGGGAACGAAAGCCTCGCGCACTTTTTTTTCGGTATAAACCTCTACCAGTTGTTTTTCTTTAAGACTGCGCAATGCGGCCTGGCTTTTTGGGATTCGGGTTTGCAGTTCCGGTAGATTGATTTCTTTTTGTCTTATTAGATCAAACACGGATTTTTGTTTGGGACTGCGTTTGAGCAGACGCTCTATTTCTTTCTCGTCAGGCAAAGAACTGGCAAGGCGAACCGATTTAACAAGCTGGTAGCCGGCCTTATCGAGTCCAGCGGGAAGAGCGGCGCTGATGGCCTCGCCCCAGGAGGACTGGTAATACTCTCCCAACCACCGGGTGAGAGACAATAGCTCTGCGCTCACGATGGGTTCGGTATCCGGCAACTCGACGATGGCTTTGAGGCGTATGGGTTTGTCCCATTTGTCCGTAAGGTTGACCACATACCCGGTAATGCGTCTTCTGCCAAAAGGCACCAGAACCCGCATGCCGACTCGGACCTTCCCAAGCAATTGTGGCGGAATCTTATAGGTAAACGGTTCCCGGAGAGGAAGGTTGAACACCACTTCGGCAAAAGGCTTTGCATTGCCGGAAGGTTTCTCGCTAAGGGAATCAATTTCTGTTTGGATATTCATCGGGGCAGGGTATGTAAAAATTTGTAAGATTGTACCATCCCTTAGCAGAGGAAGAAAACATTGACTCGCTGGATGTTTTCCTCTAGTCTCAACGTTTCAAAAATATAATAGATTGTTTTAATTGCGGAAAAGTGGTTATAAACAGGGATTTTTAGGAAGAGGTGAAGCTATGAAAGTGGGAGACAAGATTAAAATTGATTTTGCTGGAAAGAAAAAGGAAGCCACGGTGCAGAAGGTATTCCCCAAAACGGTTTACCTGAAAGTCGATTTCGACAAAGACAAGCAAAAAACCGTTAAACGCAAAATCAGTCAGCTCGACGCCGGAAAATCAAAAAAGAAATAACCCCTTAGCAGGGGATATCACGCACACCGGCCCCACGCCTAGTGGCTAGAAATAGGTTTTTATTTTTGCCTGTTTTTTCAGGGCTTCGATATAGTCGCGGGTAGCTTGTGAAACTTTCTTTTGGATGAGAAAGTCTTTGATTTTTTCTTTTTCTGCCTCAAAGGGACTAGCTCCCGCTGGTTTTTTGTCCGTGACTTTCAGTACGTGAAATCCGTGCCCGGTGCGGAAAATATCGCTGACTTCGCCAGCCTTCATTTTAAAAGCCCTGTTACTAAAAGCCGGAAGCATTTGCTTTTTGGTGAAGAATCCCAAATCTCCTCCCTTGGAAGCCAAACTATCCTCGGAAAACCTTTTAGCCATTGCCGCAAAATCGGCGCCATTGCGAATTTGGTCGAGAATGGACTCGAACTTTTTAAGGGCTTTCTGTTCTCCTGCTTTTCCTTGCGATGGATTAAACTTCAACAGGATGATACTGGCCCGGACTTTTTCCTGACTCGCGAACTTGTTTTTATTTTTTTCGTAGTAATCACGGGTTTCGTTTTCAGGGATCTTAATTTTGGATTCGATTTCTTTTTTGATGATCTGGTCCATATATAAATCGGTTTCAAGTTCTGCTCTATATTGGTCCAGGGTCATGCCTCGGTCGGCGAGTTTATGTTCAAAAACGGCATCCGAGCGGAACTTGGCCTGCACTTCTTTAAGTCGTTTTTCCAGCATATCCTTCGTTATGTTGATCCCTGAGTCTTTGGCTTTCAAAACCAGCAGGGTGCGCCCGATTTCATCGTCGATCAGTTTTTTGGCGGCGGATTTTTCCTGGCTTGCATTGAGGGGCATACCGCGTTTTTTGTATTGCTGTACGGCTTTTTTCAATTCGCGGGAGATGGTGTCCCCGCTGATATCCACACCATTGACCTGGGCCACCACTTTGGGAAGTTTGATTTTTAGCGCATCGTGTTTATGGCCGGAATGAGCCCAAACTTTTGCGGGGTTGGCGGAAACAAAGAGTCCCAACAGGATCAAGCAGGAACTCAAGGAAACGAATCGTGCCATAAGGGCTAACCTTTCTGTGAGGTGCTTTCAACAAAAATTGTTTTTGGCCATGAGTGGCCCTTATAAAATAAGGGCCGCGAGTTGCCGCAGAGAAAATCACCGAATGAATAGAAACCTCTTGAAATGTGTTATTAAAATTAATCATTCGACCTCTTGATGTCAACCGATTTGTTAATGCCGGGGGATAGTTGTTGGGTCAGGCCGCGAAATAGGAAGGCCGCCGCAACAACGATACCCAGCAACACCGTTACTGCTACCCGGTATTTGAGTGTCCCGGTCGAGTCCAGGGCCCAAACCACTGCTCCCCATAGCATAGGGCCCATAATGGATGCCGCCTTGCCTGCGAACCCGTACAAACCAAAAAATTCCCCGACTTTTTCAGGCGGGGACAGTTCTACGATGAAAGCCCGGCTGACCACCCAAACTCCGCCCATTCCCATCCCGGCGATGGGGCCCACCAGCCAGAACAGGGTTTCGCTCTGGCTTATGGCGGTTAGAAATAGGGCGACGATCCAGAGTGCCAATACCAGCCAATAAGACCAGATGGTCCCTTTATGTTTGACCAGAATGCCGATGATCAGTGATCCGATCATTGCGCCCACGGTTGAGGAGATCAGGAATGTTATGATTTGGCCATCGCTGAATCCGATCACTTTGCTGGCATACACTGACATGAAAGCGATAATGGTGTTCACCGCATCAAGAACCAGGAAATGAATCAGGATAAACCGAAATAGAGATTGGTATTGCCTGGCGCGAAGAAAAGTTTCTTTGAGTCTGCGAAAAGCCTCTTTAATGCGGAAGGAGGGGGTTGTCCGGGTTTCGGCATCTTTAACGAACAGGAAGCAGGGAAGGGAAAATAATAACAGCAAACCGGCGGTGGGAAGAAAGGCCGCAGAACGCCCACCGGACTCAACAAACGGTTGCACCAGCTTCAAGCCAGCGATGGAGCCCAGATAACCGAGGGCCACTCCATATCCTGAAACAAGACCGACATGGCTACCTCGTGAAATGGCGGGGAGCATGCTGTTATAAAAAACCAACGC
>DODH01000084.1 GCA_003545625.1 Nitrospina sp. | reverse complement strand
GCGAGAGAACTGGTGAAAGATCTGTTCCGGCGCGACCCTCTCATTTACTGGTTGGATTTTTTATTCAGTGCCCTTCTGGGATGGGGAACTTTTGCACTGGCCCTGACGGCGGCGGCTTTTTCTTTCCGGCAAATCTTATTTGTCGGCATCTCCTGCCTGGCGTTGTATCGGGCAGTTTTATTCATCCATGAGATTGCCCATTTCAAAAAGGGAACCTTCAAGGTATTCCGTTGGGTTTGGAATATGCTTTGTGGTTTCCCTTTTATGATTCCTGTTTTTCTTTATCAGTCCGTTCATTTCGATCACCATAAACAGAATTTTTATGGAACCCGAAAAGATGGAGAATATTTCCCTTTCGCTTTAAAGGGAAAGGAATGGATTGTCATTCATATTCTGTTTTCGTTTCTGGTGCCCATTTTATTTTTGGCGCGTTTTTTGGTTTTAGCACCTCTATCCCTGATCAATAAAAGGCTGAGAACATTTTTGATGGCCAGGATGTCGGCGTTGATCATCGATTTGGATTACCGGCGGCCGGAGTCTTCCTGGAAGAATGTGGAAGATTGGAAAATTCAGGAGTTTCTGGCGTGCCTGGTTGCCTGGGTTTTTATAGGGGCAACCGTAGCAAAAATTATTCCAGCTATAGCTCTGTTCCTGTGGTACTGTGTTAGTGCTTTGATTTTTATGGTTAACTCCATTAGAACCTTGGCGGCTCACCGCTATCAAAACCCCGAAGAAAATGTGATGAGCCACCCGAACCAAATGCTGGATTCGGTTAATATCCCCGGAAATGGATGGCTGACTCCTTTATGGGCACCGGTGGGGCTTCGCTATCATGCAACGCATCACTTGTTTCCCGATTTGCCTTATTACGCGTTAAGAGAAGCGCATCGGCGGTTGATCCAGGATCAGGGCGAGAATTCCTTGTATGGTCAAACTGTTTGTTCGGGATTGCTTCCTGCGCTAAACCAGTTGTGGAAGCATGCCGAGATGTAGAGTAGGGCTTTCTTTTTTAAAAATTTTTGGTGAGAAACTTATGACAAAACCTTTTAACTTGGGCGATGAGTTCGAAAATGAGGACTCCTCTCATTTGAAGAAGAACAAAATTGTTTCCTTATTAAAGGAGAAATTTGACTTTGAGAACTCCCACCTGCGTCCGCCTAGCAGTAAGGAAAAAGGGATTCTAGCAAAATGCTTTGGCTATTTTGCTCCGGAGCAGGCCAAGGAACTGGGGATTTATCCGTATTTCAGGGAAGTCCAGGAGATTGATGGATGCCATGTTGTCATTGACGGGAAGAAAGCCATTTCTGTGGCCACCAATAATTATCTTGGGCTGGCCCAGGAGCCCCGCGTGATCTCAGCGGGTCGGGATGCGTTGGAAAAGTTTGGCATTGGTTGCACCGGCAGTCGTTTTCTCAATGGTACTTTCAATTTGCATAAAACCCTGGAAAGGGAGCTTTCCTCTTTCTTGAACCGGGAAGATACCATTGTCATGTCCACGGGGTTCCAGGCAAACCAGGGCACCATAGCCTGTCTCCTGGGGAGGAGGGATGTAGCTTTTTCGGATCGGGAAAACCATGCCAGTATCTATGAAGGGTGTAGCGTGGCACAGGGAAAGACTGTCCGCTATCATCACAATGATATGGACCATCTGGAATATTATTTGAAAAAATATTCGGATGTTGAAGGTAAGATTATTATCACCGACAGCGTATTCAGTATGAGCGGTGATATTGCCAACCTTCCCGCCATTGTGAAACTGGCGAAGGACTATGGAGCCAACGTCATGGTTGATGAAGCCCATGGCCTGGGTGTCATGGGTGAAAACGGCAAGGGTATCGCCAGCTACTACAATGTGGAAGACGAAATAGATATTTATATGGGAACGTTTTCCAAAAGCCTGGGGTCCATCGGCGGATTTATTTCTGCAAAGTCCAAGATCATCGAGTTCATCCGCCATAAAGCCTCGGCATTTATTTTTACCGCGGCCCTGCCGCCCGCATCAGTTGCCGGGGTCATTGCTGGGCTGGATATCATGATTAATGAACCGGAACGCATCAACCGCTTGCGGGAAAATACTGCTTATATCAAAAGGGGATTTTTTGATATGGGTTTTCAAGTAAATAACAACTCCATTCCCATTGTCCCTATAAAAATAGGAGAAGAAGCTCTAACGCTTTATTTGAACAGACTCCTGTTTGATGATGGAATTTTTGCGGGGGTCGCGGTATCGCCGGTTGTGCCGCATCTTAATGCCATGATTCGGACCAGCTATACCTGTGTCCATGACCAAGAAGATCTTGATAAGGTTCTCGGCTCATTCAAGAAACTGGGGACAAAACTGGGCATTATCCCCAAGGGATAATGGGCCTCATTAAGGTTGAAACCTCTCGGGACCTGGAACGGTTCGTCCGCCTTCCCTGGAAAATTTATAAAGACCAGCCATGCTGGGTTCCCCCCCTTATCCGGGAACGCAGACAGTTCCTGAATCCTGACAGCAATCCCTTTTTTGAGCATGCCGAAGTAGATCTCTTTCTGGCGGTGGATGCGGGCCAGTCACCTGTAGGGAGGGTCGCTCTGATTCATGACCGGAGCTATCAGGATCTTCACCCGGAACCTGTCGGCATGTTCGGTATGTTTGAATCGGTGGATGATCCGATTATCTCCCATCTTTTATTAGACAAGGCTTATCAGTGGTGTCAGGAGAGAGGGTTTGCCCGTCTTATGGGGCCGATGAACCTGTCGACCAATCACGAGTGCGGTTTGCTGATAGAAGGGTTTGATTCTCCCACGATGTTTGGCATTCCCTATAATCCGGAATACTATAAAAAACATTTTGAGGCATGGGGCCTGCAAAAAGCCCAAGACCTTGTAGCCTTTAAAATGGACCCGATTCAGATCCCGGATTACCTGAAGCATGCCGCAGTAAAACTGAAACAAAGGAATCGCTTCACCGTCAGGTGCCTCAATCTCGATCGCTTTGAAAAGGAAATTTCCATTCTTTGGGATATTTATAACTCGGCATGGAGCCGGAACTGGGGGTTTGTGCCCATGACTCGAAAAGAATTTGAGTTTTCTGCACGGGAAATGAAATCCATTGTGCAACCAGAATTTTGTTTAATAGCCGAAGTCAAAGGTGAGCCGGCAGGTTTTTCTCTGGCCCTGCCCGATGTCAACCAGGTGTTCAAACAATTGGATGGGAGACTCTTCCCTTTTGGATGGGCGCGGTTTTTATGGCAGAAAAATAAAATTGACGCTTACCGGGTGCCGATGCTGGGGGTGAAGAAAAAATTCCGCAGACTGGGCATTGATGCCTGGTTTTATCACGAAACTCTCCGGTTGTTTGTGGAAAAAAAAATAAAATGGTTTGAGATGTCCTGGTTGCTGGCGGACAACAAAAGCATTGTTGACCCGATGCACCGGATGGGAGGACAAATTTATAAAAGGCACCGCATCTATGAACGGTCTATCGCATCTTAAAGGCACTACGGTACTGGTTACCGGCGCCAATGGTTTCATCGGCAGTCATCTGGTGGACCAGCTTTTAGCCTCCGGTTGCACGGTTCACGGATTGGTGAGGCAATCCTCTGATCTCAAATGGCTGGATGCTTCCCGGATTCATCTTCACAGGGTGGATCTGACGCGACCGGATTTCAAAATCCCCGCTTTGGAGGATATGGACTACATCTTCCATTGCGCAGGATTGACCAAGGCGAAATCCCGTTCTGTCTATTTCGCGGTCAACGCTACTGCTTGTTCGAATTTGTACGAGCAATGCCGGAAACGGGCAGGCCAAGTCAAAGGCATTGTCCACCTGAGCAGTCTGGCGGCGACGGGTCCCAGCCCTCAGGGTAGCTTGGTTGATGAAACCACTCCTTGTAGACCGGTGACCTTTTATGGGCAGTCTAAACTTGCGGGTGAGGAAATTGCCTTGCGGTTTTCGGATTCGCTCCCTGTTACCGTTTTGCGCCCCCCTGTGGTGTATGGTCCACGGGAAGAAAACTTTTTCACTTTTATTAAATTGGTCCATAAAGGGTGGGGACTGCAAATTGGCAAGGCGGGCAAAGAGCTTTCCCTGATTTATGTTGCGGATATGGTTCAGGCCATGCTCACCGCTTGCCACCCTTCACAGCAGAGAGGCTGCAGCTATTTTGTTACCGATGGCCGGGTTCATGTATGGGAGCAGGTTGCGAAAGAGTGCGCGCGTATTATGAATGTCCGGTTGAAAACCCTGAAAATTCCCGAAGGGATACTAAACCCCGTAGCCTTGCTCTTTGAGGCATGGGCCAGTTTCAGCTCCAAACCCGCGCTTTTTGACCGGCAGAGGATGATTGATATCCAGCAAAGCTCGTGGTCGGCTTCATCGGAAAAGTTTTTTGCGGCGGTGGAATTTGAACCCCAATATGACCTGAGCCGGGGACTGGCCCAGACGATTCAATGGTATCAACAACAGAAATGGTTTTAGGACATGGGTTTTCCTGACACACCGGGGCACGCACTCGAAGATATGGTGGAGCCGGTCAATCGCTATATTCAGGATCCGATTGCGCAACAAATTGTACGCTTTTTGAAAAACACCCCGATAACTCCCAACCAGGTGACTTATTTTTCTGTCCTGATTGGTTTTGCTTCCGGTTATGCGTTCAGTTTTGCCAGCCCGGCATCCTTGGTTCTGGGAGGGGTCCTACTGGAAGCCACTTTGGTGCTGGATTGTGTAGACGGCCAGCTGGCCCGGGCCAAGGGCATGGCCAGCGAATGGGGGAGACTGATAGATGGCATCGCCGGTTATTTTGCCTACCTTGCGGTGATTTGGGGGCTCATTATAGGGTTTCCTCAATACAGCCAGGTCCTGAAAATCATAACAGGACTGATTATCCTGAAGGCCATTTCTTATGACTATTGCAAGCAGAGCCTATCCACCTTGATTTTGAAAGGCTATGATGGCATGGAACGGGAAATTCAAGACACCTGCCAAAAACTTAAGGCCCAAAAATCATCGGTGCTGGTGCTTTATTTTTATTATTTGCAGGTCCAGCAATTATTTTTTCGCGGCAAATGGAATTTTTTGCACCAGATAAAAACGGGAGACCATCAACCGGATTTGACCTTTGAGCAACGTAAAGCCTGTTATGAGAAAATAAAAACCCTTCTGGTGTTTTGGCGCTGGAATGGGCTCGACCTGCCACTTTTCCTGCTCGCCCTGTTTGCCATTCTTGGCATTCTTTCAGCCAGCCTGACCCCTCTTGCCTGTGTTATGGCCGCCCAGTATATTTTGACTTTACTGGCGCATCATTATTTTGTCCGAAGAATCTGAACTTCCAGCCATGTATAAAAATTTAGCGGATAAGAGTTTCGGGCTGGGCATTTGTCCTTATTACGATTTGTCCTGGTTGAGCCGGGGTTTTCTGCTTGATCTTGACCGAATTCGGGTTAGTATTATGGTGGATCTTTAACGGGGGGGAACCTGCAAGGGCGTGTGGTTTATGGTTCCGCTCTTCTCCGACAATTGGAAATGGATATCCTGCAGGTGCCAGAATGAAATTTTTTATCAAGCCTACCGATTCATCAACGTTAAATTCCAGTTCTAATAGTATTCGCCTCTCTTTCTGGTCATTGGGGATAGCAAGCTTGGCCCTTTTCTTT
>DODH01000033.1:1550-2918 GCA_003545625.1 Nitrospina sp. | reverse complement strand
CGCCAGTAAATGGGAGTCGATTGAAGGCACGGATGGAATGCTGGAGCAATTGACTTTAGCTATGGATGATGTGACAGGGGATTACACAAGGTTAACTCGATTTCAAGCTGGAGCTGATACAAAAAAATTTGGTGCGAAGTCGCATGATTATCCGGAAGAAATTTATATAATTTCCGGTCGGCTCTATGATGAAGCTTTCGACATGTGGCTGGAAGCGGGCCATTTCGCCAGTCGGCCTCCGGGTGAAGTGNNCTTCCTGTTCCTTACGTTTCCGGCCGGACTCGTCATCTACTGGACTGTCAATAACATCCTGACCGTCTGCCAGCAATACTACATCTACTACGTAGCCAAAGAATAGCCACTCGGCGTGGGGCGGTGATATTCTTCCTCAGCTTTCCTGCCCCGCAGAGGTACAATGAGCAAGTACTAGCCGTAGGGCCAAATTGAAATGGCCCATTGGGCCGAGAAAACGTATGAGCAAAAGAACAACGACATATTGAAACGTGCTGAATGCGGAAAACGCCAGTAAGTGGGAACCGATTGAAGGTACAGAGGGAATGCTGGAGCAATTAACTCTGGCTATGGATGATGTGACGGGTGATTACGCACGGTTAACTCGATTTCAAACTGGCGCTGATACAAAAAAGTTTGGTGCCAAGTCGCATGACTATCCTGAAGAAATTTATATAATTTCTGGCCGTCTCTATGATGAAGCTTTCGATATGTGGCTGGAGGCAGGACATTTTGCCAGTCGGCCTCCGGGTGAAGTGCATGGGCCATTTATTTGCGAGGAAGAATGTCTGGTTCTGGAAGTCTCGCATCCAAGTCAGTCGATAAAGGCTACTTAATGATTACCTCAAGTTCACTCTTTAAACGCATGAGGTGGTTCACCGTTCTACTCCTTTTTGCTTTTTCTCTCCCGGAAGAAGCCCAAACTTCAAACATTCCCGACATGATAAAAATTAAAGCGGACTGCTTCACCATGGGAAGTGAGGAGTTCGTGGTCGAGGAACCGGAACACAAGGTTTGCCTCAATTCTTATTACCTGATGGTTCACGAAGTTACCCAGAAACAATTTGAGAGCGCTATGGGGAACAACCCGTCCCGTTTCAAGGGGCCGGACCTGCCGGTGGAAAATGTCTCGTGGCCGGAAGCGGATGCTTATTGCCGATCCTTCGGCGGTCGACTTCCCACCGAAGCGGAATGGGAATATTCAGCACGTGCGGGTTCTACCGCCGCTTTTGCCTGGGGTTGGGATATGGACGACACCTTTGCCTGGCATCGTGGCAATTCGCCAGGCAGTACGAAACCCGTAGGACAAAAAAGGCCAACTCTTTGGGGCTTCACGATATGAATGGCAATGTCTGG
>DODH01000033.1:0-1210 GCA_003545625.1 Nitrospina sp. | reverse complement strand
AATGGGTTGGCGATTGGTACCGCGAAGATTATTATGAAATGATCGCCGCATCGGAACCGGCGGACAACCCGTTGGGCCCGACTTCTGGGCAGTTTGTCATCCTTCGTGGCGGCTCCTTTGAGGATGAAGCCTTTTTTCTCCGGTCCGCTTCGCGCTACTGGTACCCGCCCACCCTGAAACACCACAATCTGGGATTCCGCTGCGCCGCTAACCCATCTGATATTGAAGGGAGTAAACTGCAATGACTGCCAAAAATATTCTGATTATAACCGGCATTCTATTTTCGCTCCTTCTCGGTTCGCAGGAAGGTTGGTCGGAAACGGTGGAAATAAAAATCATCAAATCGACTTTCATTCCCACGGTACTAAAAATTAAGGAAGGCGATACCATCCGGTGGGTCAATACAGAGGAACTTCTACATACGGTAACGAGCGGAAAAGCCCCCACGCCTGACAAACAGTTCCACGCGGCCTACGTAAAAAAGGAGTTTGAAGTGACCTTCGACAAAGCCGGTTTCTACGATTATTACTGCGAACTGCACCAAGCCGTCATGCGCGGTGTGGTTATAGTCCGGCCAGCGGCCGGTGGCGACTAGCAATAGCCCATGAGGCAAGTCTACACCGCTGAGCGCAGTAAAAATATAAGAATGAGAGGTTCAAATCCCCCCGGCTACCCCATTCGGGGCATGAAGGCTAATGAAGAGGGTATAACTGGGGTTGGGGGGATTTGATTTTCTGGCTTGGAGTAGAAGGCTCGTTGGGCCGAGGTAACTTTTTTTGCCAGCGAAAGTCATTGCTAGTTGGCTCCGCGCCTAGTGGTCGGGCTATTTGCAACGGAATTTTTTATATTCACCGTAGCCAACGATGGCAAAACCGAGGAACAGAATCCATGTGGGATGCAGGACATGTTCCGGTTTATTGAAGTAGAGGAACAGCATTATTGCCACGCCTGCCATGGTGACGGTCAACCCAAGTAAGACCGCGGTCAACCCTTTTTCAAATCCATCCGGGTCTTTAAGTTGTTTTCTTATTTCCGGTCGCAGTTCATATTTAAACATGGTCTTTGTGTTCCAATAGTGCGGAATTCAAACTTCCCATCCGATATCCTTCCGGGTCCAGCATCACACTATTAAATCCTAAAGATCTGAATTTTTCCTGCACCGCCTTCTGAATGGATTTATCGTTCTGGTAACGGGGCATTTCGTTTTTGT
>DODH01000199.1 GCA_003545625.1 Nitrospina sp. | reverse complement strand
CTGCATGGTCGAATAATTTGCGCCCGAGATCATAGGGAACGATCTCATCGCGCGTGCCATGCAGGAACAGTTTTGGAAGCTTCAGGTGAGGAACTTTCCCGATAGCATCCAACTTGGATCGAAGCGCCCAGCCAAGGGGAATCAGCGGAAAAACTGTTCTCGACATATCCGATGCAGAGGTAAATACCGACTCAAGGATCAGGCCGCGTGCTGGGTTGTTCAAAGCGGTCTCAACCGCGCAAATACCACCTAAGGAACGCCCAAAAAGAAACAGGGCATCAATGGATACTCCATCCATTGTAAGAACCTTCTTATAAGCCGCCCGAGAATCCATATAGATTCCCTGTTCATCAGGTTCGCCTTCACTACGTCCGTAGCCTCGGTAATCAAATATAAAAACGTTCAGGTTGAGCGGTGTAAGACGCTGGATATTATCCAGCCGGTGGCTGAGGTTGCCGGCGTTACCATGAAACCATAACAGGGTCGCGACCGCATTCCGGGCGGGAATGAACCAGCCATGCAGTTTTACTCCATCTTCCGCCGTAAAATAAATGTCTTGCGCCACAACCCCCACAGACGCAGGTTCCCAAAACCCTTCCGGGTAACGAGAGGGATGGAAAATTATTTTATTTTCAAAAATGAGCAGGAGTGCCGCATAAAGCAATACGAAGAAAACCAGCAGGCCAGCAGACTGAATCCATGTCACCTTTTTAGACCGATTAATGGTTTTCAACTGGAGAGACTTTTATTTTTAGTCCTGCCACCGAATCGACCCGGACCGTTTCCCCTTCGGCGACCGGTCCTTCCGCTTCCGCTTCCCACAACTCACCATGGACCTGGACTCGTCCTACCGGATTCAGGGCATCTTTCACCAGACCGGTTTCGCCGATCATCCCATCCATCCCTCCCAGTTTTTTGAGGTTTCGGGTGCGGGTAGCGAGAACGACAATCCCTACCGACAAAACTACTGTCAGGCCCAATGTTGGATAAAGGATGGCACGGGAAATCTGCAAAGCAGGGTCATCGCTGTCTATCAGCATGGTGGACCCGAGAAAAAGTGAGATCACCCCGGACACCGATAACAGGCCGTAGCTCATGATACTAATTTCAGCAATAAACAGAATCACGCCAAAAAGAATCAGTAAAAGTCCGGCGTAGTTGATGGGCAAAGTCTGCATGGCATAGAGCGCAAGGATAAGGCTGATCGCGCCGATCACGCCGGGCAGAACCAATCCGGGATTGGACAGCTCAAAATAAAGACCTACCATCCCAATCATCATGAGTATGTAAGCCACATTAGGACTGGAAATGATATCCAGAAATTTTTGCCGAGGGTTCATCTCGTGATAAACGATTTGAAGATTTCCAGTCTTGAGCGTGACAGAACCCGACGCGACTTGCACTTCCCTTCCATCAACAGCAAGCACCAGCGCCTTCACATCTGCGGCAACGAGATCAATCACATTGAGCCGCATGGCCTCTTCTGCCGATATGGAAACGCTCTTGACCACTGCCAGTTCCGCCCAATGCTCGTTGCGATTTCTAAGCTGTGCCAGGGAACGGATATAGGCGGCGGCATCGTTGACCACCTTGTGTTCCATAGTTTTCGCCTGCTCGCTTTCGCCTCCCCCACCCATCATATTTACCGGATGGGCGGCACCAATATTCGTGCCCGGTGCCATGGCGGCAATATGGGAGGCTATGGTGATGAACGTTCCTGCTGAGGCGGCCCGTGATCCGCTCGGCGCAACAAATGAAGCCACGGGAACTTGGGAGCCCTGGATTTTTTTGATGATCTGTCGCATGGAAGTATCCAGTCCGCCGGGAGTGTCCATATGCAGAACGATCAATGCTTCCTGATCGGCATTAGCCTGGCTGATTTCATGGGAAATGTATTCGGCAACTGCGGGGTTGATCGACCCTGAAATTTTAACAACGATCACAAGGTCTTTAGAATGTGCGGGAGAGACGGCCAGCAACCAAATCAGTAACAGGAAACCAATTTGTTTATTCATCAGGATAACCTGCGAAAAGTGTCAGAAGTTTTCCGTCTGTGCTTGCTATTATTGTTCCACAGGGGAATAAATAAAGCAAACCCCGCAATCCAGCCGGAACTAATTTTACGTTACGGGTACTGCGTTTAATGTTAAACTGCGTGATCAAAATGTGATTTCAACTTCAGAGATATTTCATGGATTACAAGACCATATTCATCGTTGATCCAATAAGGAGCGAGCGCATTCCATTGGCGAAATTTCTCAGTGAGGAAATTTTCACCGTCATGACATTCGTCTCTCCTAACGACTGTTTCAAAAAATCCGATCTGATTCGATGCGACCTAATAGTATTTGTCCCGCGTAAGGAAAAAAACGAGATCAAACATCTGATGAATATAAAAAAGAAGTTTCGGAAAATCCCCCTGATCTTTCTTCTCACCGAAGATTTTCCAGATGTCAATCTAACGGAAATCACAGCTAACGGATTTCCCAATCTGTATAAAGCCGGCAATAACGAAAAGGTGCGCGAAAT
>DODH01000115.1:3887-5184 GCA_003545625.1 Nitrospina sp. | reverse complement strand
TAATTTTATTTTTAATTTTGAATCTCACCGCATGGATGGGGATCGCCGCCTATATTCGCGCGGAATTTTTAAAAATTCGCAACTTTGAATTTATTAAGGCGGCCAAGGGATTGGGAGTTTCCAATTTCACCATCATGCGCCGGCATATCTTGCCTAACGCATTAACACCGGTGGTCACATTTTTTCCATTTGAAGTCACAGCTGGAATTTTTGCGTTGGTGAGTCTCGACTTTCTGAACCTTGGCGTGCCCAGTCCCGCACCCAGCATTGGGGAACTGCTGGCACAGGGGAAAAATAACCTGCAGGCATTGTGGATATTGTTGCCGACCTTCGCAGCTCTCACTTTGATGATCACTCTATTAACATTTGTTGGAGAAGGTATTCGCAACGCCTTCGACCCGAGGAAAACACTTTAGAAAAATGCTGCTATCTGTTAAAAATCTCGCCACCCATTTCCACGCCGGCCCTGGGAAAATTGCCCGGGCGGTGGATGGCATCTCTTTTGATTTGGAACAGGGGAAAACCCTGGCTCTCGTGGGTGAGTCCGGTTGCGGAAAAACCCAGACAGCATTTTCAATCATCAGGCTGATCGCCGAGAACGGTTACCATCCAACAGGAGAGATTCGGTTTCAGGGGCAGGACCTGTTCCAATTAGACCCTGAGGAAATGCGAAATCTGCGAGGAAACGATATCGCCATGATTTTTCAAGAACCGATGACATCCTTGAATCCTCTGTTTCGCATCGGTAACCAGCTTGAAGAACCTTTGCGGCAACATTTAAAAATTGCCAAAGGGGAATCCCGGAAGCAGGGAATAGAACTTCTCGATAGGGTGGGAATTCCTGATCCCGATAAACGTATTGATGATTTTCCGCACCAGCTTTCAGGGGGTATGAAACAAAGGGTCATGATCGCCATGGCTCTGGCCTGTGAGCCAAAATTGCTCATCGCCGATGAACCCACCACCGCTCTGGATGTCACCATTCAGGCTCAGGTCTTGAGCCTGATGAGTGATCTACAGAAACAAACCGGCATGGCCATTCTGTTGATCACCCACGACATGGGGATCGTCAACCAGATAGCCGATGATTTGTGCATCATGTATGGAGGTCGAGTGGCGGAGTATGGAAACCGGGAGCAAATTTTTAACAATAGGACCCACCCCTATACGCAAAGGCTTTTTAGTTCCATTCCCAAGCTTGCGAAAACCGATACGTTGCTGGATACCATCCCAGGCTTGGTCCCTCCCGCTACCGAGTATGGAGAAGGGTGCAGGTTTGCCGACCGCTGTTCCGAAG
>DODH01000115.1:2768-3560 GCA_003545625.1 Nitrospina sp. | reverse complement strand
CATGGACATTTGCCATGCGCAAGAGAGCAAAGTCCACCACATCAGCAATAACCATCAGGCTGTTTGCCACCTAATGGAAAAGGGAACTCGCCACCAACAAACACAGAAAGCCATCCCCCTGCCCGCCCGCAAGCTTGATAGCAATCCACTTGTCAGGATACGGAATTTGAAAACTTTTTTTCCTATCCGCAGGGGTGTATTTCTTCGCGTGGTAAACCATATCCGTGCGGTGGACCATATCAATCTGGATATTATCAAAGGGGCAACCCTGGCTCTGGTGGGGGAATCGGGTTGCGGAAAAACCACCCTGGGAGAATCCATCCTGCAATTGGTTCCCGATGCACGAGGAGAAGTATTTTTCAACGATCGAAATATCATGAACCTGAAAGGCGAAACTTTGAAACGGTTTCGCAAACATGTGCAGATTGTGTTCCAGGACCCTTTCGGTTCCCTGCAACCTCGAATGACCATCGAAAAGATTGTAGGGGAAGGATTGGAGGTACACCAACCACTACTTTCACCTGATGAAAGAACCAAAAAAATCGCCCAGGTTTTGCAGGAAGTGGGACTGGGAGAATCCATAATGGAACGTTATCCGCATGAATTTTCCGGTGGTCAGCGGCAACGCATCGCCATTGCCCGCGCCTTGATACTGGAACCGGAATTTCTGGTTCTGGATGAACCCACAAGCGCTTTGGATGTATCGGTGCAGGCCCAGGTTCTCAACCTGCTAAAAGAATTACAAGCGCGACACCAACTGACCTATCTTTTCATCAGTCATAATCTTAGCGT
>DODH01000115.1:0-2384 GCA_003545625.1 Nitrospina sp. | reverse complement strand
GAGCAGGCTCCGGTCGATGATCTCTTCAAGAACCCCCGTCACCCTTATACTAAATCGCTTCTCGAGTCGGTTCCCACGTTGGAAACCCGCAAACCATTTAAGCCCTTGTTAGGAGATGTGCCCTCCCCTCTCAATCCGCCACCGGGTTGCCATTTTCATCCGCGTTGCCCCATTTACCTGAATGAAGAGCAGGGCTCAGCGTTGGCAAAAAAGTGCATCAGCCAATATCCTGAAAAAACCGGGGATAGCAATTCTTTCGTTTCCTGCCACCATTACCAGCCTTTCACAACAGGCTGAGGTTGATACTACGCAAAAATAATTCCTACAATTCATTGAAAAAAAAGACCGTCTAAACCGTATAACATTTCCGCTTTTCCGCCTTTTAAAAAAGCCTCAATTAGCAATTTGAATTATATAGGCTTATACATTCCAACTTTACAGGTCACCCGGACCGGGCTATAGTTTCCGTCCATTCGGGGAGCCTGTTTATTCAAACGATCAAGGCGAATTTCATGAAAAAGACGTTAGCTATCCTAGTGAGCGTAGTATTTCTTATTGCCAGCTCTTCGGCATTGTCGCAGGAAGAAGTCGCAACGGTGATGTCGATGAAAGCCGCTTTGATAAAAGAGCCTGAAAACCCTGCCTTCCTTTCAGAATTGGGCCTTGCCTATCTCAAAAATAAACAGTTTCAAAAAGCCATTCCTCCTCTGGAGAAATCGTTAAAATTTCAGAAAAATGCTTTCCAATCGCATTTTTATCTGGCGCTAGCCTATGGTGCAGTGGGCCGTCATCCCGAGAAACTGAAAGAACTGCAAGAGACCCTTCGTATCAACCCGGATTATGCCGAAGCCCATTTCAAGATTGGACTGGCACACGCAGCTTTAAACAGGCATCAGGAAGCTAACGAATATTACCGTAAAGCAATCAAGCTCGTACCGGATAATTATGATACGCATTATTTCCTGGCGCTGTCCTGCATTCTATCCAACCGATATCAAGAAGCCCTTTCAGCGATTCACGAGTCTATCCGGCTCAATCCCGACAATGCCGAGGCGCATTACACTCTGGGGCAGATTTACATGAAATTGGGGCACTATAAGAAAGCCATTCATCCCCTGCAAACCGCGATGAGCATCCATCCTGATTTGGCGCAAAACAAATCCTCATTGCGCTAGAACCCGGTGTTTATCAGCCCTTTTCCAACCTAAACTCCCTCTACAAACAGTCCTCTGTAAGCTATCTGGAGAATCTGCGACTCATTTACAGTTATTAAACTGGTATGGTTTTGTTATCATATTTGACCAACTCAAATGAGTAGATATCACCTGCAGAAGGACACTTATCATGAATAAGCACTATGCGGCTTTTATATTATTTTTTAGTTATTTTCTTTTCGTAACCTTTTTACCTAAAAATGTTGACAGTGCTTCGAAGCAAACGGCCAATAAGATATCTAACATATCTGAGAATACCGAAACGGCTATTCTTGCAGGCGGTTGTTTCTGGTGCATGGAACATCCTTATGAAGACCTGCCGGGGATATCACAAGTTATTTCCGGATATACAGGGGGAAAAAAGAATAATCCAACATATAAAGAAGTTGCATCAGGTTCCACCCTGCATGTTGAAGCCGTAGAGATCCATTTCGATCCAGAAAAAATTTCCTACAATGACATCCTGGAAATTTTCTGGAGAAATATTGACCCAACAGATGCGGGTGGGCAATTTGTGGACAGAGGAAAACAATATACAACAGGAATCTATTACAAAAACGAGCAACAAAAACTAACGGCGCAAGAATCAAAAAAAAGAATTGCAGACAGCAAACGATTCAGCAAAAAGATTGTCACAGAAATAGTTCAGGCAGGACCGTTCTATCGCGCAGAAGAATATCATCAGGATTTTTTCAAGAAAAATTATATCCGCTACAAAATATATCGTGTGGGATCAGGAAGAGATGAGTTCATAAACCGGATTTGGGGGGAAGACCGGGAATACAAAATTTCCCGAACAGAGTTTAATAATGTTCCCCAATTTACCTTGATCGGTAATAAAACCGGGTCCAAGAATCACCTGACTAAATTGCAATATCATGTCACCCAGAGAAATGGTACCGAACCCCCATACAGAAATGAGTATTGGGATAATAAGCGACCCGGAATCTATGTAGATATCGTTTCTGGAGAACCTCTGTTCAGTTCTAAAGACAAATTCAAATCAGGCACAGGTTGGCCCTCCTTCACCCGGCCGCTAGTGCAGGAAAACATAGTCCGCGAAAGAGATACCACCCTCGACATGGTTCGAATCGAGTTGCGGTCGAAAGCTGCCGACTCGCATTTGGGGCATCTGTTCCATGACGGCCCCAAGCCGACAGGATTAAGATA
>DODH01000243.1:532-5904 GCA_003545625.1 Nitrospina sp. | reverse complement strand
GGAGGATAGTATGCCTGATCTCCCCATTTACCAGGGGTGAGCGGACTCAGGCTCTCCGCATGCAAGCGAGGAAATTTGTTTTGCTGAAAACCAATTATTTCTGAAGAAAATTTCAGGCCACTTAAATGAGCCTGGGTTTCTTCATGCGTGTAGAAACTGTTCATCAAGAGGAGAGGAATTTTTTGCTCCCATTCCTGATTCAGGTTTTCGATCTGGTCCAGAATTAAATCCAGAAAAGATTTATTGTCCCGCACCTCAATCAAGGACTTGGGCCCAACACAGCCCATGCTGGTTCCCATGCCGCCATTGAGCTTACCCACAACAAGTTTGGATAATTGCGTCCTGGAATCATCCGGGGATGGCAGAGTGGAAAAATCCGGCAGGCTTCCAGAGCCGGGAGTCATTATTGAGTGCCAGTTCTGGATTTTAGACGGCCCCTGGCGAAACTGGCTGATCATCTGCCAATAAACATCCAATTGAGGGCCTTCAAGGTAGCGACCCAACTCGTTCCATAAAGAATCTTTGCCTTCTAACATAGCGAAATCCTAAAGCTGTGTGGTTTGCAGTTCCTCTTCCAGTTTCCGGATCAGGACATGGGAATCCGGGGCCACCTCGCTCAAAAAACTGGCCACGGGAATTCCATCTTTTCCAACTAGAAATTTATGAAAATTCCATTGCGCCTCATTTTTTCCAGGAACATGCTTCCCTTTTATCCGGTATAACATCCATTTTACTAGTGCAAATATTTGAGACCGCACCCCCCCTCCTCCCGGATGCTCCAATTTACAACCATACAGATATTGGTAAAGAGGAAGTTTTTGGGGACCCAGAACAGACACCTTACTAAAAAGGTCAAACGTCACTTGGTAGTTTTTCTGGCAAAAATCTTTAATTTCCTCATCGGACCCTGGCTCCTGGGTGCCAAAATCATTGCAGGGAAAAGCCAGGACACTCAAGCCCTGGTCCCGATATTTTTCATAGAGTTTTTGTAGCCCCGAATATTGGGGGGTGAACCCGCATTCGGAAGCCACATTGACAATCAGCAAAACCCTTCCCTGAAACTTAGAAAATTTGATGGCCTCACCCGCAATGGTTTGGGCTTCAAAGTTGTAAATGTTTTTATCCAAGGGTTTCATATCTCCTGTTTGAAAGTTAGAGACCTAAAGTTGGTTATACAATTAGGGTATAATAGTTAGTCTAATCTTTTCAAAAGACACTTTTCAAATGCTGGTTTTCAAAAACAATCTTTATGACACCCAGTCCCCTGGCAAATCCATTCCGTCCCCTTGCCCGGACCCGGACTACAATTCCTGTTTTGACCCTCTCCATTTAATTGAAGTGGGTCTCAGTCAGGAAGAGGAAGTCTTGTCATTCATTGAACGCCAGCCTCAGATGTACCGGAGAGAAGATTTTCGGCAGTTCTACCCCAATGCGGGAAGAATCAATTCCCTGCATTCTCTTAAAGAACTCCTGAAAATTTTAGGGTTCGGGTTAAACGAGAAATCATGTTGGCATCATATGAACACTTACCATTTTTGCTTTTTATATGATGTGCTAGTACGCTTTTCTTTTAACTACAACCATGACAGTTTACAGGAAAAATTGTTACACCTTCCTGAGTTAAAAGGCAAATCTGTATACCTTGGCAGTTTCATCAATAACTACTTCTTTAATCGAGCATTCCTGATAGAACCCGAGCATTTCAATTCCCTTCATCGGGAGGATAAAGTCTTACTCGGGTATGACTGCTCCTGCCTGTTTGGCGTGGTCAACGGCCTGGCCCCGACACGGGAAGAAATGGCCCTGAAAGAATCCAAAGATTATCCCTACACGGTTTTTGTGTGAACTCTGATGACAGGACCAGCAGGCTTTGAATTATGACCAATTATTCTGACCATACTGCAAGTTCATTCCCGTTTGGGTCACAGAAATGGAATCTTTTGCCTCCGGGAAAATCAAAGATAGGCTTTGATATTTCTCCGCCAGCTTTTACCACACACTCCAGTGTTTGATTCAGATCGTTGGCATATATGACAACCAGAACACCCCCATTCGATACTTGGGCATCCCCTTCACCATTAAAACCCCCATCAATATTTGCGCCAGAAAAGCTGATGTAATTTGGCCCCCAATCTGTAAATTCCCATTTAAAGACCTCATTCATAGAATTTTTTTGTTTCGGAATTTTTAACTAAAGGTAGCTCAATATAGTTAATACTATTGTTTTTGTTACTCATGAAATTTTCCTTTTCATTTAAAATGGAAAATATAAGCTAATATTGATTAAGATAAACATTTTATTCGCCTTGCAGTAAAGGAGAAACGCATTGTTCCCTGTTGTTACAGCAGAACAAATGCAAGCCATTGATCGGCATGCGATTGATGATTTTGGAATCCCCGGTATTACCCTCATGGAAAATGCCGGAGTCGGGATCATCCAGGAACTGCAAAGACGTTTTCCCGATCTGTCGCACAAAAAGATTTTCATTTTTTGCGGCAAGGGTAATAACGGCGGGGATGGTTTTGTCATTGCACGGCATCTGTTCAGCCTGGACTCTGAAGTACGAGTCCTGTTAGCCGGGAAATTGTCGGAGCTAAAAGGAGATGCTGCTACTAACGCCGTTTCCGCCCGGAAGATTGGGATTCAGGTTGATGAGTTAGATCCTGACAGTTTGAACCGGCATGACCATAAACTGCGCCATTGCGACATCATCATCGATGCTGTTTTCGGTACGGGATTAAATAAACCGGTCGCCGGCTTCATGGAAAAGGTCATAGACAAAATCAACCAGTTTGAAAAGTTCGTGGTCTCGGTGGACATTAATTCCGGGGTGGATTCAGAAAGCGGCCAGTTAATGGGTCCTCATGTTAAATCCGATTTAACCCTTGCCCTCGCCTGTTGGAAACAAAGCCATTTACTCCACCCTTCCGCCGGTGTCATGAAGGAAACCCGGCTCATCGATATTGGCATCCCGGAAAAAGCCCGGGTAAAGCAAAACATCCGCGTCCACCAATGCGAAGAGGAAGACATAAAATCCTATTTCCAGAAACGCAACCCCAATAGCCACAAAGGCGATTACGGTCATGTCCTGGTCCTGGCAGGTTCTCGGGGTAAGGAGGGAGCGGCAGGACTGACCGCTCTGGCTGTTTTACGATCCGGAGCCGGTTTATGCACCCTGGCTCTACCAGCCTCCTGCCAGAAGGCGGTACACCCTATGGAAGTGATAACCGCCCCGCTGCCTGAAACTGCGAATGGAACACTATCCTTGCAAGCCAAAGAACCTATTCTGGATCTTCTCAAAGACAAATCAGCCTTGGCCATCGGCCCTGGAATCACCACCGATCCGGAAACCGTAGCACTAATCGGTGAAATATTGCCGCTGATTCAATGCCCACTGGTGCTCGATGCGGATGCCCTGAACGCAATATCGTCTCATAAGGACTGGTTGGAAAAGTTGAAGCCCGAAACTGTTCTCACCCCACATCCTAAAGAAATGTCCCGTTTAACCGGCGTGTCAACACAAGAAATCCAAAGAAACCGTGTTGCCACAGCCACACAATTTGCGACCGAGCATTCTTTGACCCTGGTTTTAAAAGGTTCTCCAACCTTAATTGCATTAGCCGATGGGTCGGTAACCATCAATCCCACAGGGAATGCCGGCATGGCAACGGGTGGATCGGGAGACGTTTTGACCGGAATTATTGCGGGGCTCATGGCTCAGGGCCTGGCCCCCTGCTCGGCTTCCATTGCAGGTTCCTATATACACGGTCAAGCAGGAGATCACTTTGCTGAAACTGAAAGCCAAACTACCCTGATAGCGGGAGATTTATTAAGATGTCTGCCGGAAAGCCTGAAACGGATACTTCCATAAAGAATGAAAAAAATATCGCACAGTCCTGAAGAAACCCTGCAATTAGGAGAATCACTCGGAAGCTCTTTGGGTGCCGGTGACATCATTCTTCTATTTGGAGATCTCGGTGCAGGCAAAACCCGTTTTACCCAGGGGATCTGTTACGGTTTGGGACTGGATAAGAATTCCTATATTCGAAGCCCTACTTTCACATTGATCAATGAGTACCCAGGCAGGCTTCCTATTCACCATGTCGATCTGTACCGGATCGATAACCAGGAAGAAATCTATTCTCTGGGTCTTGAGGAAATTTTGTATAACCGTGGGGTCACCATTATTGAATGGGCGGAAAAACTGCGCTCACCCCGAAAACCGGACAATCTCATCCTGAATATTCAGGACAGAATCGAAATAAATATCAAAATTATCAGCGATTCTCAGCGGGAATTCACCTTCAATTCGTTTTTTCCAGAACCTCGATCCTTCCCTGATTTCACTTTACTTTAAGTATCTGGTATGTCATCATTGCCCCTATGGTATGCCATTTGCATAAACGCTTAATGCTTTATAAATTAATTATTTAAATGATTAATACGGTCAGAATAGCTCTACTGTTAGTGGCCTTCAGCATAATCGGAGCGGCAGGGTTTTATTTTTTCAAAAGCTTCAACACTTCTGTCGAGATGGGCGATATCCGAGTCACGGTGATGGAAAAAGGAATTGACGTTGAAATCGAAAATTTCAAAATAGTCCACGAAGTCAAAGGTGTCAAGGAGTGGGAGCTCAAAGCAGATTTTGCGCAAATCAACAATGAGGAAGATTTGACCAAAATGCGGAATGTGGAAATGATTCTCCACAAGGGAGAAAACAAGAAGTATGTCATTGTTGCGGATTCGGGAACCTACAAAGAAAAAACCAATGACGTTAATTTGGTAGGCCATGTAAAATTTGTGGGTGCACCGGATATTTTGATGGATAGGTTGAGCACCAACTCTCCGAAAAAAAATTCAGAACCAGTGAAATAGTATGAAAAATAAATTGGCCGGATTAATTATTTTTGTCGCCTGGGTATTTGTGACTGCATCTGCCAGTGCCCAAAACGAGACTCCATTAAAAGAAAAGTCCAAAAAGAGCAAAGAACCTATAGAAATCACCTCTGATCGCATGCGGTCTGAAAACGGAGGAGTAAAAATAGTTTTTTCGGGAAACGTAGTGAGTTACCAGGGCGACCTGAAAATCACCTCTGACATTATGGAGATCTACAATACCGAGGACAAAAAGGAAACTGAGGAGATTGTGGCCATTGGCAATGTTGTTATCACCCGAGGTTTAAAAAGGGCTATAGGAGACCGGGCGGTCTATTTGGACAAATTGCAAAAAATAATTTTAACGGGTACACCCCATGCTACCGCATGGGAAGAGGACAATATGATTGAAGGTCGGGAATTGATTTTTCTTATGGAAAAGGACCGGTTTATCGCCAATCAAAGAGTGCGCATGAAAATCTATCCAAAAGATGAA
>DODH01000243.1:0-144 GCA_003545625.1 Nitrospina sp. | reverse complement strand
TCCAAATAAAAAAGTGGCTGGCCTAAGAACCGAAAACCTTATTAAGTCATACCGGGCTCGAAAAGTAGTCAATAGAGTAAGTATTGAAGTTGATCGAGGCGAAATTGTGGGCCTGCTCGGTCCAAACGGAGCAGGCAAAACCAC
>DODH01000277.1 GCA_003545625.1 Nitrospina sp. | reverse complement strand
CGAAAAAAATATATGGATAGACTAGCCTGAAAAATGCCGATCGACATAGATCCCAGGGTGAAAGGGATCTCGGATTGATTTAATTGTTAAGAAAATGAGAGTATTAGGGGCTAATCCCAAAAAAATGAGGAAAGATATGTCTTATTTAATCGTGGCTTGCAGTCTCAATCCTGAAAGCCGTAGTCTTGTCCTGGCACAGCATGCCGAAGAAGCGCTTCGTCAAACTGGGGCAACGGTGGATTTTATGGCTCTGAAGAAAAACCCATTGCCCCTTTGCGATGGAGATTCGGTTTACACACAGCCGGAGGTAATATCTGCCGCTGAACGGATTCAAAAAGCTGAGGGGATTTTGCTTTCCGTTCCAATTTATAACTACGATGCCAATGCCGCCGCAAAAAACCTGATCGAACTTACCGGAAAGAGTTGGCAGGATAAAGTGGTGGGATTCCTTTGCGCTGCTGGAGGGCAAGGCAGTTATATGTCCATCATGAGCCTGGCTAACAGCCTAATGCTGGACTTTCGATGTATCGTCCTGCCCCGGTTCGTTTATGTCACCGGCGAGTCGTTTGAAGGAGATAACTTGGCCGACTCTGAAATCGAAAAGCGCATTCGCGAATTAACAGATCAATTGGTTAAAATTTCGCGGTCACTTCAGAGGAACTGAATATTACCGCTTTATTAAATTCCTTATGATGGAAAATATTTAGCGACCCGTGAACGCAGGCATTGCCATTACGTTCATCTTCCCTCGCGGGAGGGTGGGTCGCGCCGGGGGGAAACTTGGCAATGGCCCGTAAAGCCGAGGTAAATTTTTGTTCGCCTGATAGAGCTATTGCCAGTTGGCCCCGCGCCTAGCGGTGGTCCGATTGAAAAAAGCTGATGACTCCCATTAGGGCTATGGTGGTGGCACAGCCAAAATACATCATGAGCCCCATTCCCGAATCACCAAACACTTCCAGCCAGTAAATACGGTTGGAAACAAAGCCCCAGTAAAAAATAAAGAAATAGGATATTAGTAAACCTGTTTTATATTTTCCATAGAGCAGGCAAAGAAAACAGGTGAGAAACATAAACCCAATTTGCCCTAAGGAAATAAAAAACACCTTGTTTGCGATAAAATCCATGGTTTCACTCATAACATTCACCCAATTTAATCCTTTTTAAAATTATGTTCCTAAGCTTTCTTTAATCCCGTTCGAAGGGATTAAAAGCGGTTTCTTTATTTAGGAAACCATCTTTAAAAAGCAAAAAGGATACCAATGAGGAGAGAATATGGGTGTCTTTCAGGAGGGAGCTATGCAACCTTTTGGATTTAAAGGGGAATTTTTACAAAAAAACTGTGCAAAAAATTTAAGTTCGGGCTCGGATTCGTCCAGTAGTTATATAAAATTAATAACCAATAAGTAAAATGGATAAATATTAATACATATATTGCAAGGATTATTAAATTTTATAATTAGGGGAACCGGTATTGCTCCGGGTGGGATTGAAAGTGATCCAAAGCGGCGGAGTAGTCTTCCTGGGTATCTATTTCGAAGCAACCATCCTGGGTAATATTCCAGGGGTGCAGGGGGGTGTTGCGGGCAAAATCGGTGAACGGGATTTCCCAAAGAACCGATCGGTAGGTGGGCTCATTGTTTTCATACAGGGTGACAAACCGGGGGACATCTTCCTGGCGGAGCACGAAAAATCCGATTGCTTCGCCTCCGAAACCGAAACCGGATTTTTCCTCATCGGTCAGTTCCCGTTTGGTAATGAAAGCGTGGATGGTTCCTGAAGGGTTCAATAAAACCTTGGCGCATTCGGCGTTGTCGATGTCGGCAGGTATTAATGCGAATGAAGAGCGCGGTGCTTTTTGCACATAATCGAGCAGGGCTTGGGGTGGATACAGGACATCGCCATCAAGAATCAATGTTTCATCCTGGCAATGTTTGAGTCCCATCACCATCGACAAGGTGTTGCCGGTGGTGCGGTAGACCGGGTTCTCGATGAAATGTATGGGCAGGTCCAGGTTGAGGTCCTGCACATAGGTTTGCAGCGCCGGGGCATTATGGCCGAGGATAAGATGGGTCTTGCGGATGCCCAGAGCCTGCAGGCATTTCAGGTGACGGGAAAGAAGCGTCTCTTCGCCAAAAGGCAGAAGTGTTTTATGAGGCAAATCCTGCCTGTCCAGGCGGGAGCCGTAACCGGCAAGTAAAATGATTGCTTCCATAAAAAAACCGGCCTAACCCGGATATTGGTAGTTGGAATGTTTAACCCCCCTAGTCCCCCTTATTACTCCTCCGGGGCATGAGGGCTAAGGAAAAATATTACGCAGGGGGGAATTGAGGGGCTTATGGCATGAAGGACAATATTAAGCCGTCTAGCACTCTTGTTTGCCAAGTAGAGCTATTGCAAGTTGGCTCCACGCCGAGTGGGGTTATTTGCTGAAAGCCCAGAAATGTGACATGGGTTTACCGCTATCATAACGCCGGTATTTGAGCAGGGTGTCCAAGCCGTCTGCGGTGCGTTCCACGTTACTGGGTTCCTGCGGGAAATCCCCCCAACCTTGTTCATTTTTAATATCGATCAACCAGCGCACGCCTTTTTCTATAACCGGGGCGTATTTTTCCTTGGTTTTGAAGGTATCCGAAACCAACATAAGGTTCCGGCAGGCATCCATGGTATGGTCGGTATTTTCATTATCCCAACTGCCATTTTCAGCTTGTGCAGCGACCATCGAGTCCGCCGCATCCATGCACATTTTTCCGGCATACTCAATTTTGTCCATGAAGTAGGCGGGCACCAGGGTGTACTGCATCAAATGCGCGGTGGTTTCAATGCCTGCAGGATGAAAGGTTTCATCTTTCCAGAGTCCGGAATCCCTTTGCCATTGCACAATAAATTCAAAGCCCTTGATACGGGCTTTATTGATGCGTTCGTCATCTCTTTTATCCTGGGTGACCTGGTAGATGGTCAAAAAGCAAGAGACCGAACAGGTCGTGTCCAGATGGGACCACTCCGTGTCAGACCAATGCCCATCTTCTTC
>DODH01000188.1 GCA_003545625.1 Nitrospina sp. | reverse complement strand
CAACTGGAATTTCTGAAACAGCAACTGCAATCCCTGGCGCGGGAGTGGGCCACCTACAAAGGAGCCCTCGTTCTACTTGATGCCGCCAAGCAAAAATTTGAAAAAACCCGGCAACCCGGAGTGATCCGTTCGGCGGAAAACCTGTTCTCTCAAATCACCGGCGGCAATTACCATCGGATTATCAAACCCATCGACCAGGATGACCTCCTGATCGAAAACGACAGGCATGAGAGAAAAGGGGTACTGGAAATGAGTCGGGGAACGCGCCAGCAACTCTACCTTGCCATGCGGTTTGGTCTGATCAATGAATACGAAACCCACGCCGAACCTCTCCCTGCCGTGATGGACGATGTATTCGTGAATTTTGACGATGAACGCGACGAACGCATCATAAAAATTCTCAGCCAATTCAGCAAAAAACGCCAGGTAATTGTCTTCACCTGCCACCAACGTTCCCTCGAAGCCTACAAAAATATTGGTGCTACGCCCATTACCGTCTAACCCCCACTGCATGGAGCCAGCCGCAGGTTCGGCGACCACTTGCTCTTGACCGCTGAACTCCGCACTTTCATCAACCAACCTGCTGAAGACTTTCTGTTCGAGCAACACGATGACGAAATCATGCAAATAGAACTCGCCTACTACTTCTAAATGAGTAAACGCCGAGCTATAAGTTTCTTTGGCGAACAAAAATTATTTGCAGCTCGACAAGTTTTTGCCACGTTGCTTCCCACGCTAGTGGGTGGTATAAATGAATTATGGCGATACAACTTTTTTCCCGGATTTTTCTAGCGTTTTGGGTCGGGTTCCTTTTTATTCCTTCCCCTGCCACCGCAAATACGTTTCACCAGCTTCTTGAAGAAAAACAGAAACTGGAAAAACAGTTCGGCATTCAAACTCTTGAGTGTTTCCCTTTTATAAAAAAGATCGGTTTCACGGAAGACCAGATTCCACTTATCGAACAATGCCTGACCGGTACCCGTACCCTTTATGAAGCTTTCGCCAATTCCGCGAATTCCAATTACAAAGTTATTGGAATCAGCAATCGGTTTCTGAGCACCGCAGGGTTCCACACGATCTTGATCCCCTGGAACGCCACCAGGGATGAAGTTATCAAATTCCTCAACAATCGGCCCAGCCATGCAGAACAAACGGCCTTCCTGGATAAAATCCGTGGATTGAAGCGGGAAATTTCCAGAAAGCTCAAGATCCTGCAGTTTTATTGTTCACAGGAAATTTCCAACAACCATTGTTTAAAGGGATACGAAAACCTGGCAACCGTGCGACTCCCCGATACCCGCCGCAAGACCATCGGCTGGCAGGAGATCGTCATCACCCACACTCACACTGCGCCCGACAGCCCCGGAAAACTTATCCTGAGCTTTAGCGATTCCCCGGCCTTGATGAGAGAACACCTGCTGACTGATCCGTTCCAGACATGGAAACCAAGGAAAAAAATGTATGAAAAAATTCAGGAAAAATATGGTTCGTTTTTTAAAAACAAACTGCGATTGGAAAATTTGATCTGCGCTGTGGATATTTCGATGGAAGAATGTGAGCAGGGAGCGGGCAACCTGGCAAAAGCCAGCCAGAACACCGATTTCAGGATGCGGCATTGGGGCCGGGTGACCATCAATCGTCATAACACCCTTATCCAGGGAGATTTTCACGCGTTCATCCGCTACGATCTGCCGCCCGAAAAAATGCAAAATTATTTTGCCCGCAAGCCCCTGAAAACCCAAGCGGCTAACAACACCACGCTCGCTACAAAACTGGAGGGCCGGACCAAAAACAACTCAACCCAACTGAGAGTTGTCTGTGATTTGGAAGGTTTGAGGTCGGCTCTTTGCGCCGATTCCTTTGAAACCTTCATCCACTTTGTGAAGAAGAACCGCGACTACCGGGCGCAAGCCCCTTGGGACACCCTCATGTTTGTCGATGGAATGCAATTAGACCGAGTCAACTTCGCCCTCAATTCAAGTTCCCGCGATACCTACCTCTATATAGACGCAAATAGTGATGAAGCTGAGTTCGCAGCCTACCTAAATCAATTCACCACTCGCCGCGCCCCTTAGCAGGGGGGGCAGATAGCAATGACTCGTTGGGCCGAGAAAAGTAGTTGCTAGCCAGATAAGGCTATTGCTAGTGGGCCGCACGCCTAGTGCTAGTGCGGGGTGGCGGTGGTGGTTCGCATTTCTTCCGGGAGCAGGTAATGGCGGGTGTCGTATTCCATGCTGGTTAGCACGAATTGTTTTCCGATTCCCTTTTGTGAGTTGATCACAACCGGGGCCACCAGATTGGCGGTCATTTCCGTATAATTTTCAGGAATCGTAACAATGCATCGGGTAAGGAACGGTGCATCCACTTCCAATCCCACCTTTTTTTTGTCCTCTTCCATCAATGTCAGTTTGTAGTCCGGCACATACAGGTGGGGGTCGGTGATCACAAACGCCAAATGGGGCGACAGGATAGACTGCATCCATTCCATAGGGCTTTCCACATTCGGGTTGAAAGGAAGAAGGGTAAACCGGGTTTCCTTTTCAAATCCATACAAACCATCGGGAAATTCGAGGATCTGTTTTTCTTCAATATCGAGAGTGCCGAAGCGGGTTGTTTCGAGCTTCATTTTTTGATTTTGTCCTTAATCAATTGGGACACCTTGGTCGGGTCAAATTGATGGGATGTGGCGGCGGTTTGGTTTTCTTCTTTGATCCTTAGAAAAACCTCTTCGCGATAAATTTTAGTTTCACGGGGGGCTTCAATTCCTAAGCGAATGTTCTTGCCCTTTACATCTATAACGGTTATTTTGACATCTTCATTAATTTTGATGCTTTCGCCAATTTTTCGGGTAAGAACAAGCATGGGGCGGAATCCGTTCCAGATTTGCTTATTTATAAGGAATGCCTACAAAAAACTGCTATTAGCCGCATTATAACAAAAAAGTTCCGCAAAAATAGTAATTTATAGCCTCAATCTCAATTGACAGGGTTATGGATATTATGTTAATTTCCGCCTTTTTGGTTGATACAAAATCGTGTTGGGACGGTAGCTCAGTCGGTAGAGCAGAGGACTGAAAATCCT
>DODH01000309.1 GCA_003545625.1 Nitrospina sp. | reverse complement strand
CATTACACCAACAATTGCCCTATCAAAAAATGAAAATAAAAAGAAAACTAAGAAAAAGAAATTAGATGATGATGATGGTCATCAGTGTCATTACAGTTGAGGCAGGTGCCCGGGCACTATTGATCCGCTATAATCCAAAAAGTTTTAAAGCAATTTCAAAGTAAATTTAAGTTATTGATTTTAAATTTGTTTTTAGGATTTTTTTATTGAGTGGGAATAAGTGGGATGACCACTATACGAATATTTCAAGTTGATGCTTTTACAAATCAGATCTTTTCGGGAAACCCTGCCGCAGTATGCCCTCTTGAGGATTGGCTACCTGATGAAGTTTTGTTATCGATAGCTGCAGAGAACAATTTATCCGAGACAGCTTTTGTAAATGTAAAGTCCTCCCCATTTCTAATTCGGTGGTTTACTCCTAAAATTGAGGTTGACCTATGCGGACATGCGACACTCGCCTCAGCAAGAATAATGTTTGACGAGTTCTTACCAGATGGAACCAATCAGGTAATATTCGACTCTAAAAGAGGAGAACTTAAAGCTATAAAAATCGATAATCTAATCTATTTAGACTTTCCTCGTGACACCCCTCAACACTTGCAGCCAGCTAAGGAAATCAATGAAGCCTTAGGCTTCGCACCAAGCTCTTTGTTACGAGGTAAAGACGATTTTTTATGCATTTTTGACGATGAAGAAACTATAAGGTCTATTACGCCAAATTTTGACAGACTTTCAAAAATTGACTCGAGAGGCGTAATTGTAAGCGCTATAGGGACTAATACGGATTTTGTATCTCGTTTCTTTGCTCCTCAAACGGGTATAAGTGAAGATCCCGTCACTGGTTCTTCCCACACCTTGTTGATCCCATATTGGGCAGAAGTTTTGGACAAAACACGTCTCACCGCTTATCAATGTTCGGAGAGAGGCGGCTTTCTGAACTGCGAGTTACTCCAGAATAGAGTCCTTATTGGTGGTTCTTCAGCAAGATACATGGATGGAGAGCTGCAGCTTTTTCATGGGTAATTTCAGAATTCATGAGGTCTCGGTTTCTAGTCACTATGACGGAAAAACTCTCAGTTATTCGTAGAGTCGGCGCGTTGCATAAAGAAATCACTAGGAATAATCATGGGCAGGGTTTTTTCTTAGGCGACACATGCAACTTACTCTCTTTGTTTTGCACAGGTTTGCCCTATCCAGCTTGAATTTCTAAGACGCTTCTCCCATAAACGCGCTATGTTAAAATTGAAACATACCCCGGGCTGGTTGCATTCGGTCGTTGAATACGGACCCCTAACCATCTTTTTCGTGGCCTATTCCTTGGCGGATTTGTTTGTCGCGACGGCCTCAATCATGGTCGCCACCGTATTGGCTCTCACCATTTCATTTATTGTGGAACGTCGAGTTCCCATGATGCCGTTGATCACGGCTGGAATTATCGGTGTTTTTGGAGGCTTAACTCTCTTTCTTCAAGACGAAACCTTCATCAAAATGAAGCCGACCATTATTCAAGCTATTTTCGGCACGGTCCTGATTTCTGGCCTTCTGGCAAACCGCCTGTTCTTAAAATCCCTAATGGGGGCTGCTTGGAAAATAACGGATGAAGGTTGGCGGGTTCTAACGTTGCGTTTTGCACTGTTCTTTTTTTTATCGGCCACTTTAAACGAAGCAATCTGGCGGACCCAAAGCACTGATTTATGGGTTAACTTCAAGGTATTCGGCCTGATCGGCCTGACCCTCATTTTTATCCTTACTCAATTACCCCTCTTGAAACGATTTGCCATTAAGGACAATAGCGCAACTGACCCTCGCTAATGCGTCGATGTAATAAAAAAAATTAGCGACCTTCTCAAAGAAAAAGAAGATGAATTAGATCAGCTCGAGGGTGACCCGGCCCGTTTTACCCTTCTGCAACTGCTGTCGTTTGTTAATGATGACGAGAAAACGGTTCCCATCCCGGCTTTGACGGTGAATGGGGCAATCCGGGAAACCCCTACTCAAACTGATTTTGACAAACAGCACCAACGGTAGCGATGATGGCAAACATCCACGTACGATCGGGATTGAAGCTTTGCTGAGTACGACGCCGTTGGCCGGCAAGCTTAACTTCTCCCTTCGGACTTAATCTAATCCATGCGTAAAGGTCCATGATGCCCCTCAGACTGCCTACCTCGTCTCCTGTTTTTCTAATCGCCGCGGTCTGCACGGCGCAGGTCCTGGCCCAACTGGGCGCCTTTACATTCTTCGCCTTGTTGCCCACCTTTTTCCAGGAATGGGGTCTCAGCCATTCGCAAGCGGGTATCTTGAACGGCATTATCTTCGGCGCCTATGCGCTCATTGTTCCGTTTGTCGTTCCCCTGACCGACCGCATCGACCCCCGCCGCATCTACATCTGTGCGGTGGTTTTGACGACGTTTTCGCACCTGGGCATGGCCTTTATCGCCGATGGATTCTGGGACGGCTTCGTGTTCCGCGCGCTTGCGGGGATCGGCTGGGGCGGTACGTACATGGTCGGCTTGAAGGCGCTCGCCGACCTGGTGGAAGGACCGACGCAGTCGCGGGCGGTTGCCTTCCACGCCGCCAGCATTGGGATCGGGGGGTCCTTGTCCTTCGTCCTCGCCGGTTGGGCGGCGGATTCCGTCAGTTGGCAAACCGCCTTTCAAATCTCAGCGGCGGGAAGCTTTCTGGCGTTGCTGGTGATGGCGTTTCTGGTGCCGAGGCGCACCCCGGTGCCGTTGGACGACCAAGGCTGGCTGTCCACGTTCATCCGTGCGCTTAAAAACAAATCCGCCATCGCGTATTCCTTGGGCTATTTGGTCCATACCTGGGAAATGTTCACGCTCAGGTCCTGGGTGGTGACGTTTTTGGTGTTCACCGCGGCGCAAGAGGGTGGGCCGCCGAATTTCCTGATCCCGACCGTGATCGCCATGCTGATGGAACTGACGGGAACGGCAAGCAGCGTGTTTGGCAACGAAGTCGCCATCCGGGTCGGGCGC
The DNA here is from genome assembly GCA_003545625.1 of Nitrospina sp. The sequence continues at coordinate 469 of DODH01000309.1, read as the reverse complement.
CGCCGGTGGATCCTGATGGTGATGTTCGCGTCCATGGCCATGGGCGCCATCGTCGGCTTTTCCGCAGGCGCGGGATATGGCGTGGCGGCCACGATCTGCCTTATCTACAACGTGTTGATTTATGCGGACTCCGCATCCCTGACCGCCGGCGCGGTGGGCACGGCCGAACCGGGCCGCCGCGGCGCCACGCTCGCCGTGCATGGCATGTTGGGGTATGGCGGCGGGTTCCTAGGCCCGCTTTTTCTGGGCGTGATCCTGGATGTCCTGGGCGGCGAAACGGTGATGAACTGGGGCATCGCCTTCGCCCATGTCAGCGTGATTATGGTCATTGGGCCCTTGGCTATCAAATTATTGAACCCCGGCGAACTGCCGGGCGACCCGGCCTGAACAGGTGGGCGCCGGTGGACTTCATGGAACGCGAATGCCGGTCTACTTTACTTCCGCTTTGGGTCATAAGCAGACCTTTTTC
>DODH01000090.1 GCA_003545625.1 Nitrospina sp. | reverse complement strand
CGCAATTTTTAGAGGCGCCTTCACAATATTTAAGGAACTTTTTATGCCCATCCTAATGACTGCCCGCTATCAGGTCCGGCCCCATGCTGTAGACCGTTGCAAAAAAGCGATTCAACTCCTGGTAGACCATGTTAAAGAAAATGAGAAGGAAACACTTTTTTATATGGCACAACAGGAAATACTAAATCCGTATGCCTTTTTACATATAATGGTATTCAAAGGTGACGTAGCTCTGACCTTACATCGTTCTTCCAAAGCAGCAGAACATTTTGTTAACGTCGTATACCCCGAAACCATCGACCCTCTTGAGTTTAAAGAATACATTTTGACAGCCACAAACTTTCAAATCTAAAAAGCGCCAAAACCCGTCATCCATTTATATCCTTCAAAAGATCTGCCACTTCCTCAAGATTTCCTTTATGATCGGGACTTAATTCACCTACCTCGATATAATCCCCAGGTTTGGGTTTACCCGCTAACTCCATTGTTGCCGGCCCCTCTTCATCACTCGGAAAATATTTTCGTAGCTGATAATGCCGGTCAACCCGAATCCAGTTTTTACCATCCCCGGAAAGTTCATCGGTTCCAAGTAAAACTTTTCGCCTAATGAAGGTGATCAGGTTTTGCGAGGATACGTTGGTGACTTTGGTTTCGCCTCTACGAATCATCACTAGTTTTAAGGGTTTTCTAGGCATGGAAAGAAAAATTAAAAAGGAATCAAACAGATGAGGAATCAGGTGGCAATTTCCCGCTAAACAAGTCCACCACCATTAAGGCTACGCCAATGGTTATGCAGGAATCCGCAATATTAAAAGCCGGAAAGTGATGCCCGTTGATGACAAAATCAAAGAAGTCGATCACTTCCCCATGAAGGGTCCTATCAATAAGGTTGCCAATCGCGCCACTAAATATCAAAATTAATCCGGTTTGCACCAGTTTTTTTTCTTTAGGGTTCTGATGAAAAATTATAAGGATCGCCAAAATCGCGATAGTAGAAATAACTATAAATATCAAGGCTTTATATTCGGATTGCTGGTCTGCAAACAGCCCAAACGCCACCCCGGAATTTCGAATATGGGTTAGATTGAAAAGGCCTTCAATCACCTCCACCGAATAATTGAGGGGAACATGAAGCGTAACCATGAATTTGGTGTATTGATCCATCACGATCAAGACCCCGGAAACAACAAATAGAAGAAAATATTTATTTCTCAAACCACTCAAGCTCCTGCTGCCTGAAGGTGATCCTCACAACGCGAGCAAATTTCACCATTTGCATTTCCTTCCTTAGCTTCTGGCTCAAAATAATGCCAGCACCGTTCACATTTTTTCCCGGGATGCATTTCCGAAAAAACCTTTACCCCTTGTAATGAATCACTCTCAAATATTTTTCCCTCCGCACCCAGGCTGTCAACCAGGTCCACCCTGGAAACGATAAAGAGATATTTCAATTCGCCTTCAAAGCTTTTGATAATGTCTTTGTATTTTTCGGGCAATTCCAGTTTGACAATGGAATCTAAAGAATGACCAATAACCTTATCTCTTCTACTGGTTTCCAGGGCCTTGCTCACCTCACCTTTTAATTCAACGAGAAACTTCCATTTCTTCACAAGGTCTTCATCAAAACCTGCGTCCTCTGGACCCGGAAACTGGGACATGTGAACACTTTCTTCATCCACGCTATTCTCAGGCAAATGATGCCAGACTTCCTCAGCAGTAAAGCTAAGTATGGGAGCTATCAACCTCACCATTCCCATCAAAAGAATATGTAGGGCGGTTTGGCCCGAACGCCGTTCAAGGGATTTAGCCGGATGGGTATATAACCTATCCTTCAGGATATCCAGATAAAACGCACTCAACTCGATAATGCAAAAGTTTGAGAACGAATGATAAAATACATGAAATTCATAGCTCTCATAAGCCGTTAATATTTTCTCCCGCAAAACATTAAAGCGATGAAGGATATACCTGTCTAGTTCAAGCATCTCATTCACAGGCACCCGATCTTCCCTGCAATCGAAATCATGAAGGTTCCCCAACAGATAACGCAAGGTATTACGGATTTTCCTATATGATTCTGTAAGGCGTTTTAAAATCTCATTGGAAACACGAATGTCCTCACGGTAGTTTTCAGATGCAACCCAAAGGCGGAGTATTTCCGCACCATGTTGGTCAATGATTTTTTGCGGAGCAACCACATTGCCTGCGGATTTGGACATTTTTTTACCCTTCCCGTCCACCACATAACCATGTGTCAGTACCGATTTATAAGGCTCCTTGCCTCTTGTCCCGATTGATTCCAGTAATGAACTGTGAAACCATCCCCGATGCTGGTCACTACCTTCGAGATAAAGATCGGCTGGCCAGTTAAGTTCAGGATTTTTTTCAATAACCGCGACATGGCTGACGCCAGAATCAAACCAAACGTCAAGAATATCGTCCTCCTTGGAAAATTCTTTTCCTCCGCATTGGCAAACCGTTCCTTCCGGCAATAGTTCTTCAGGCGAAGTATCGAACCAGAAATCCGCCCCGTACTTTCCCACCCCTTCAGCAATTTGATCGAACAGAGCGCTAGAATTTATAAAATCTCCACAGGCATTGCAGGTCAATAAAGTAATCGGAACGCCCCAAGACCTTTGCCGGGAAACACACCAGTCGGGTCGGTTTTCAATCATGCTGTAAATCCGGTCCCTGCCCCATTGCGGAATCCACTTGGTACGGCCAATTCCATCCAGAGCATTTTTGCGCAAATCCGTTTTATCCATTGAAATAAACCACTGGTTCGTTGCCCTGAAAATAACGGGCTGGTGACACCGCCAACAATGTGGATAGGAATGTTTGATATTCCCATCGCGAATTAAAAAACCATCCTGCCTGAGTTTTTCGATGATCTCCGGGTTGGCTTTCCTGACAAACATACCACCGAAGTGTTTGACATCCGACCGAAAGACACCTCCGTCATCGACGGGGTTGTAAGGTTCCAGACCATATTTCAAGCCGACGATATAGTCATCCTGCCCGTGCCCCGGTGCAGTATGGACACAGCCGGTTCCTTGCTCCAAGGTGACATGCTCACCCAGGATGACTTTAGATTCTCGATCAATGAAAGGATGACGACAAACCGCATTCTCCCAGTCTGCGCCTTTGCAAGATCCAATTATCTTATAATCCTTCAGTCCCCATTCGGATACCAGCGTCGACAACCGGTCTTCAGCCACAATATAGGTATCATTCCCGTGGGCAACCGCAACATAAATGAAATCGGGATGCAGACAAATAGCAAGATTGGCCGGGAGGGTCCAGGGGGTCGTAGTCCAGATAACCATATATGGTGAGTTCAACACTCCCACACTCTGAGGAATTCCCGACTGCACCGGAAATTTAACATAGATGGATGGCGAGGTGTGCTCGTCATGTTCCACCTCGGCTTCAGCCAAAGCAGTTTTGCAGGAAGTACACCAATGGACCGGCTTGAGTCCTTTATACACCAGTCCTTTTTCGACAAACTTACCAAACTCCCGCACAATGGTCGCTTCATAGGAAAAGTCCATCGTCAGATAAGGGTTCTCCCAATCGGCCAACACCCCCAATCTTTTAAACTCCTCTCTTTGAACATCAACAAACTCCTGGGCGTAAACCCTGCACCGTTTACGGATTTCTGATTTTTCCAGGCTCAGCTTTTTTTCTTTCAGCTTTTTACCTACCTGATGTTCAATGGGAAGGCCATGGCAATCCCATCCGGGTATAAACCCCGCATCCAACCCCTTCATATTCATGATTTTGACAATAAAATCTTTCAGGAGTTTATTTAATGCATGACCAATGTGAATATGACCGTTGGCATAGGGCGGCCCATCATGAAAAACAAATTGGGGTTTACCCTTGGCGGACTGGCGGATTTTTTCATAAAGCTTTTCCTCTTCCCAACGGGCCAACATTTCCGGCTCACGCTGGGTCAGGTTGCCCTTCATCGGAAAATCTGTGCTGGGTAAATTAAGTGTGTCTTTCATTTCCATAAGATATAGACAATAGCTCCTACGTCAGTTTCATCGCTTGTTTCGCCTGCTCCAGGGTAGGCTTGGCCACAGCGTGGGCCTTGAGAGTGCCTTCCCGCAGGATTTCTTTTACGTCACCGGGTCGGGCGAGAATCGCCTCACGTTTCTCCCTCATCGGCCTCATACCTTCAAGCATCGTTTGTGTAAGCATCTTTTTGCAGTCCCCGCAGCCTATTTTTGCCGTCCGGCAATCAGCATCTATTTCATCCTGCATGGTTTGCGGGGAATAGATTTTATGAAACGGATACAGGTTGCAAACGTCAGGATTGCCTGGATCATCGCGCCGGGCACGGGCCGGGTCCGTCAGCATTGACTTAACTTTTTTTCCGATCTCCTTTTCGCTATCAGAAAGAAAAATGGCGTTATTATAGGTCTTGCTCATTTTCCTTCCATCCAATCCGCTCAACTTGGGAATATCCGATATTTTTGCTTCAGGTTCGATGAATACTTTCTTTTTGTAAAGCTTGTGAAACCGCCTGACAATTTCCCGGGATATTTCAAGATGCGGTGCCTGGTCTATGCCAACTGGAACATAGTCCGCTTTATATAAAACAATATCCGCAGTTTGGAGGACAGGATACCCCAAAAACCCATAAGAATTTATATCTACATTTTTAATTTCGTCCCGCTTCTCCTTATAAGTCGGATTTCGCTCCAGCCAGGGTACCGGCACGATCATGGAGAGAATCATGTGAAGCTCGGCGTGTTCGGGAATTTCAGACTGGACAAATATCGTGCTTTTATCCGGGTCCAGTCCGGCGCTCAACCAGTCAACAGCCAAGTCAAATGAATACTCCTTAATGCGACTGGGGTCTTCATACAGGGAACTGAGCGCATGCCAGTCTGCAACAAAAAAATAGCATTCGAACTCATCCTGCAGACTCACCCAGTTTTTGAGGGCTCCAAAATAGTTCCCCAGATGCAGTTTTCCTGAAGGCTGCATTCCGCTCAATATCCTTTTTGCTTTCATAGATATTAACCTATCCGAATCAGGCAAAACTCGCCCTTAAAACTTCAATAATCATGGGAAACGTTTCCTGGCTCAGGAAAAGTACCGAATAATTGATGGGTAACATTAAAATGGTTGCAAGAATCCCCGTGTGGGCAAAATGATCCAGCAGAAAAACCCCTAAAATCAGAAAAGCCCCGAACCGGTCCAGATTGGTCATTCCTTCAGCGATTTTCTGAGAAACCATTCCTTTCAGCACGCTGGACCCATCCAAAGGGTACATAGGCAGCATATTGAAGATCGCCAAAGCAACATTGATCCATATACCATAAGCCAAAATAACAAACAAATAAGAAAACTCAGGGGAAATCAAACGAATAAAAAAACTACAGCATACAGCAAGAGCAATATTGGAGAGCGGCCCGGCAATAGCTACATACATCATATCTCGACGTGGATGTTCGAAGTTCCTCGGGTCCACGGGTACGGGTTTAGCCCAGCCAAAGCCCACAAAATAGAAAAAAAGCACCCCAAGAATATCCAGGTGCCGTAGAGGATTAAACGAAAGTCTGCCAAGACGCTGAGCGGTGTCATCACCGAGCCGTAAAGCCATTCTCCCGTGGGAATATTCGTGCACCGTAAGAGAAAACAAAATGACCGGTGTCATTAATATCATTAATTGTGTTTTATTCAAGAAAAAAGCCTCTGGAATTCCTGGATTGGTCGATCCATCAAGGATGAAACGATAAACTTAAGAGGGGTCTCTATTTATTCGGTGATTTTCTCTAAAACAACGGCCCTTATTTTAAAGGGCCGCGCTAAAAGCAATTTTCAGAGATTCCCCCACGAGGGGCCAACTTCGGGGACATAACCCGGCAAAACCTAAACGCAATCTCATTTTAGCTCAAATTCCTCAACCCTGTCATAATTTAATACGCTAAAGAAATGCTAAACCAGGATCGAAAATATCAAATACTTTTGGTTTTCGCATATTTTAAAAAAGTATAAAAAGCAAAAGCCATAGCTAGAAATAACCCCAAGAAACCATCTCTAAATCCCTGACGAATAAAGTAGTTTTTTATAAATGCCGTAGGGGGACGAAGAACCAGATGCGACCAACCCGCCCGAAATCCATTATCCATTTTCTCACGAGCGTACAGCGTGGAATATCGATTTTGCCGTTCAATATAGTCTTCCATTCCGGAAAATGAATAATGCAGTATGGGATTATGCAGGGAACCCGCATTCTCATCGGGAGCAAGTATTTCATGCACTTGGGATTCAGTAAAACTTACCTGCCTTTTATCATAAAGTCGGGATTTTCGATCTGGGTACCATCCGCCATAGCGGACCCAACGCTGGGCAAAAAAGTTTTTCCGCGGAAAATGGTATACAGAGTGTTTGGGCGCGCCCTGCTGCAGAACCTCCTTTATTTCCTCAGCCCCCTCCGGACTGATCTCTTCATCCGAGTCAATATTCAAGACCCAGTTATGGCTGGCCCTGTCTGCACACAAATTCTTCTGCTTACCGTACCCATGCCAATCCACGCAAAAAACCTGATCGGTGAATTGCCGGCAAATTTCCACCGTACGGTCCGTACTGTTTGTATCCAGAACAACAATTTCATCGGCCCATTTTACACTCATGAGGCATCTCTTAATATTCTTCTCCTCATTTTTGGTAATGATTGTGACCGATAACTTTTCCATAAATATTTTTTCCGAAAATGAAATATTCCTGAAACCCGACCCGATTATAACATCTAACAGCCCTTATAAAAACCTTCCAAGTAATTAATTTTACTGCATTTCTGGATTATTGTGCTACTATAAGGGCCGGAATAAAACCATGGTAAAACTTTGGAATTTTCTTGTGTTTTATTGAGGCGAAAATGCCAAAACAGGATATTTTTGACTCAGGTCAGGCAAAAAAATCAACCCTGAGTTTAGAAAAAGGACATCCTTTTTTGCCAAAGAGGGGCTTCTTGTGCCGCACTCTTTCTATTAGACCCCAACCCACCCCATAAATATGATCGAACAATTTTTGCAAACTGCTCTTGAGTTTTTTAAAGAAATCTGGTTTCAGCTGGATTCCCAATTCGGTCTGGAAGATACAGAAGCATTTAAATTCCTCAAACCTTATCTTATTCAACTCCAAGACGACCCCCTCTATATGGGTATTTCCCTTGCCGCGCTCTTTCTTGTTCCATATGGCCTGATAAAAATCAGGAGCATCTCTAGAGAACGCGAACAGAAACTCGATGAATTGATGGAAGAAATGGAGGAGGAAGAATACGATGAAGATGATCCAAGAAGGCTTCGTCAACCTGAACCCGAACCGGATGAAGAGGATGATGAGGCGAAACCTTTATTTGGAGATGATGAAGCCTCCGCACCTTCTTATATGAAAGTTCTCGATGACATAGAGGGAAAAGATATAGCGGAAGAAGATTTTGAGGCCGAATTAGAGGAGTTTGAACTTGAGCCTTCCTCTGATAGCGAAGAAACCGTCGACTCTGAAAAAATTGTGGAGCCTGTCAGTTCACTTTTGACGGAAAACGAATTCGATAAAGAACTGAATGAATTCATGACGGAGGAGCCTGACTGGGAAAAAGAGGAAAATGATGTTGTCTCAGAACTCAATCTCGATGACTCCTCCCACGATGAGGCCATCAAAGAACTCCAAGAAGAAGAATTGATGAAGTTGGATGAAGAACTGTCCGCCGAGGATCCCCTCTCGAACTATTCTGAACTTGACGAGGATGAACAAGACAAAGCCATTAAGGATCTTCAGGAAGAAATGGAACGGACTATCAACCAACCGACCCAACAAATTGATGAGCCCACCGAGATCCCAAGCTCCATCAAGGATTTGAGTGAAATTCATATTGGCGGGGATGCCACCATTGATGAAGAATTTTTCCCCGAGAAGGAGTATTTCCTGGAAGATTCTCCAGAAAAAGCGCCTGATGCTGATTCTCCAGATAGCCAAAGCGAAGCACCCACCCTTTCAGAAGAATCTTCTGACCCCTCAATTTCAGAGCTCTCAGACTCGGAAATTTTGGCATCTTTAGAACCTGGATTGGAAGCAGGTGGTCTGGAACCAGAGAGAAAATACTCTTCTCCCGAAGAAACTGACAGCCTGATAGATCGGCTTAAATTTTTACAGACACGTTTTGAGAACCGCTACCAACCCCTTGAACCTGCGGGTTCCCCAACGCCTATTGAAAAGAAAATTTCGGACTATTCTTCAGAGAGTCTGGCAGAACCCAGACGATACACAAGCATATCCACAGGTATATCCCCAGATAGCAAAAAGTATATGGATTTACTGGAATCGTTTATTTTTATGAAAGACCAGAAAAAATATAAATAACCCGTTATGGGGCCCAGAACATTCAAAGTATAAACTCAATGACAAACGCAATTAACATTATCGCAGTAGGAGGCGGGAAAGGTGGCATAGGGAAAAGTGTTGTCTGCACCAATCTTGCGGCAGGTATGGCTTTGAGTGGACAAAAAGTTATTCTCATGGATACCGATTTCGGCGCATCCAACCTTCACGCCCTATTGGGTATCAGCAACCCCGAGCACGGCTTCCAGGATTTCTTTAATACCGATATCGTCGACCCCAGAACACTCCTTCTCGATACCGGCATTAGTAATCTTAAATTTGTCAGCGGTGCAGGAGACAACCCTGGAAGCGCAAATATTGGTTCCGATAAAATCGGCACCATAATTTCTTTCATTAAGGGACTGGAAGCCGATACCATCCTCCTTGATTTGGGCCCGGGAACCAACTACAACGTCATTGATTTCTTCAATATCAGCACGCAAGGCGTGGTACTGACAACACCGGAAATGACTTCTGTCATGAAAACATTCAGCTTCATCCGAGCTGCCCTGTTTCGCCGGATATCGCTTGCTTTCCAAGCTTATCCAGAAATCCAGAAAATGGTAGATCATTCCGATCCAACTAATGCCGATATGGAATCCTACACCACCGGATTATTGCGTTCAAAATTCAAGGAACATTTTCCCAACTATACTGAGAGCCTCGACTCATTAATCAAGGATTTTACTCCCGGTCTCGTGGTAAACCGAGTGAGAAACCGCAAAGATCTGATGGCTGGAGACAATCTTCTTAAACTGGTCAAAAAATTCCTCGAAGTCGAGGTCACCTATCTGGGGTACATCATTGAAAGTGATCGGGTCCGGGATTCTATTGACGAAATGATTCCGTTTTTAATCAAGGACCCGCAAAGTAAACCTTCTGAAAATCTCCAGCAGATTATCGGAGCATTGACCAACACCGATCTGCAATTTGTGAAAAGAGAGGGGAGAATCTTTGTTTCAAAACAGGTCCGCCTCTCGTCCGGATGGGAAGCCTGACCCTTTCCTACGGGCCGACTGAATTTATTCCGATTTCATAGGTATTCCAGCAAGATTTAAAAAACCACGCCCATTTCCTGTACAATAAAACCACTATTAATCAACAACACTTCTTTCAATACATGGATTCATCGACCCAATCCATCCTGTTGGAACTTTTAAATTTTTCCACCAGCCAGAACCAAAAACTATATGTGGTTGGAGGCACATTGAGGGATTATTTGTCCCGAAAACCCGACTTCGACCTGACCGGGGAAAATGCCGCAGAAATAGGAAGTTGCTTTGCCCGCTCCCTCAATTTCACATGCGTTCCTCTGGATAACACCCCTGGCCGACAAACGGTTCGCGTTATCCTCGATCAAAAACGGCATCTGGATTTCACCGATTTACAGGGAAAAAACATCGAAGAAGATTTATCACAACGGGATTTCACCATCAATGCCATGGGGCAACTCTTATCGGATTTTCTATCCGGAAAAACAAACATTATTGATCCTTTCAAAGGGCAGGAAGATTTGAAAAATAGAAAAATCCGGGTACTACAAGGCCCTATTTTCCAATCCGATCCCCTTCGCATGCTTCGAGCCTTCCGTTTCGCAGCAACCCTTGGTTTTCAAATTGATGAGGAGACATTAAGCAAGATTTCTCTCCATAAAACCAAACTGAATGAATCGGCTCCAGAAAGAATCTGGCACGAGCTGACTTTATTTTTTAAAACCCCGAACACCATTTCATTGCTGGAGATCATGCATAACTGCGGGCTTCTGCACTGTCTTTTTCCAATATCTGATAAAACCAGCACCTTTGCTCAATATCAGAGACTGGAGTCTCTATTAGAGGAACCAGAAAAAGCTTTTCCCGAATATACAGAGGAGTTGAGCGCCAGTGGCTTTCTTAACAACCAATATCTTTTAAAGCTCTCGAAGTTACTGCAAGGAATGAATCAAAACTCCGCAATCACATCAACAGAGGCCTCTGATGGTCCTGTTGTCAAAGATTGGAACATTCGCGCCAGCAATGCGGAAATCAAGTTTATGGACCAAACCCTGAATGGGGCCCGGTGTTTGACCGAAGCATATTTAAAGGAAAATCATGAACCGGACAATTCTGCAACGTACGAATTGATCAAAATGATTCACGAAGAACTACTGGCTTCTGTAATCCTGTTCATTTCCGCCTTCCATTTAATAGACGTGGCTCTTTTCTGCAACCGCATATTTAAATTCTATTATTGTCAATTTCTGCCAGCAATGGATAAAAAGCCCTTACTGAATGGAGAAGATATAATTCATCAATTCCATCTTTCTCCTTCCCCACTTTTTGGTAAAATCCTGCACTGCATCCAAAAAGCACAAGTGCTTGGTAGCATAGCCACCCGTGAAGAAGCGATAGCGCTGGCCGAAGATTTTATTCAATCACAACTAGCAGGGTCCGAGTGATGACAACCAGATATTCAACCACCGAATGGAACAATAAAAAGGTCATATTGGGGAAAACAAAAATTGACGAAAAAAAACCGGTCAACCTTTTAGTCGGTTTTCATGGCGCAGGTTCCACCCCTGAAAATATACTTGTACTGGGCAACCGCTTAACACTCCAGAACACTTTGATGGTTTTTCCGGAAGGCCCGGTAAATGCAGGGGATGGCATCTGGAGTTGGTGGGAAGACGGCCCACAGCAAAAAGAGACAGTAGAAAGTTTTGTCACTTATACTTCACAAATCATCGATTCTGCCCACCAGCATTATTCAAATATAAAGGGGACGCTTCGAACCTGCCTATGGGGCTTTTCCCAGGGAGGAGCCGCCTCCCTGACTTATACCCTTCTGGGCACGCGCTCGTTGTTCAAAGTGGCTTCCATCTGCGGCTTCCTACCAGAATTTTCAGGCCCGATTATTGAGAAAAATGAGCCCCTCGATATCCTCGGCATATTTGGCAGTAACGATGAGATTGTTCCTTCTTTCCTGGCCGATCATGCTCTTGAGGAAATGAGAAGTCATGGTCACCAGGTTGCGTCAAAAGAAACCACTCAGTCTCACGAAATCAACTCGGAAAACCTGCAGGACTTGTGCGACTTTTTTAACGCCTGAAAAAATGCCATTGATTTAAAGAGTCAATAGGGGGTGGATTGACTTTTACAAGTATTTTGTTAATATCTAATAAACTTATTGGGG
>DODH01000248.1 GCA_003545625.1 Nitrospina sp. | reverse complement strand
ACTCTGGAGCGAACCCAGATCATCCGCGAACTCCGGCTAGGCGAATTCGACGCTTTAATAGGTATAAATCTACTGCGGGAGGGGCTTGATATTCCAGAGGTTTCTTTGGTGGCTATTCTCGATGCGGATAAAGAAGGTTTCCTGCGGTCCACCACGTCCCTGATTCAGACATCAGGAAGGGCCGCAAGGAACATTTCAGGAAAAGTTATCTTTTATGCCGATACGATAACCCGATCCATGAAGGCCGCCATCGATGAAATGGCCCGCAGAAGGGAAATCCAGCTTGCCTACAACCGGGAAAACCAGATAACCCCTCGTTCCATTCAAAAAGCCATTGAAGATTCTATGCAATATTCAGAACCCCCCGAATCCGCTTTTGGGGTAATGGAAGAAGAGGATGCCTATGAATCGGGTAAAACGATTCCGCAATTGATTGTGGAACTGGAGAAGAAAATGCTCTCTGTCGCCAAAGATTTGGAATTTGAAAAAGCCGCCGAACTCAGGGACCGCATCAAACGACTGCGGGAAAAGGATCTGGAAATTATTCTATAAAAGGCAGTTCATAAAGTTTCCAATTATTGCAGGGTCCCTAAAATATTATCGGTGGTTTTCCCTGCGTTCCTTTGACCTTTGGGTGACGAATCTGGATATCCCCTCTTGGGTCTCAGGAAGAAGATCTTTCCATTTAACTCCTGTCACATAGGGAGAGGATTCACTTTTTGGGTTTTTCCTTAAATTTTGCACCTCTGCCTTTTGTAGTTTGATGCTCCCGCCTGTAGGAAGCTCCAGAGAGATATATAAAGGTTTTTGTTTAGTGGCCTCCTTGGTATGACTGATCAAGGCCCCGCCGGAACTGAGGTCGCGAAGAATCCCTAAATCCTCAAACTTCTTATCACCTTCTTCACAGAAAAACGTAACGGGAATATTGGTTTTAAACCGTTCAAATTTTCGCAAATTATGCAGATCAAATGTACGGGGATATTCAATGATCAAAATCCCATTGGGCTGAGCCAAGGCTACGCTGGTCGAAGACTTGAAGTTGACAAACAAGCCATCTTTGATGAAATGGATTTGCACTCCGGTTTGAGGAGCAACCCGGTAGCTCCCCCCCCCACCTTGGGCAAATCGGTGATCACATATTGCCCCTTCATCCACCCCCTGACACAAACGGCAAAGTTCTCACCGCGAATGTTAGCGGTCACTTTCTGCCCCATTACAAATGGGATCTCACTGGATTTGATGGCCATTGAATTCAATAATCCCTAATGAAACATAAAAAATCAGAATTAGAACCACTACAATTTATTTATATTGGCAAGCAAATAAACTACTCAAACTTAAGCCGATATTCAAGAAAAAAAACACGTTCCCTGAATACAAACTAATGGGTGCAGTCTCTCAATAATTATAACGGTTGAGCAGAAGACGGAGGCGGATAAAGCTTAAAGTATTTCTTGAAAATTTTTCCGGCTATGGGTCCCGCAGTAGCCCCACCATGTCCGCCATGCTCAACGATAATAGCCACAGCGAGCACAGGTTTTTCATAGGGCGCAAAAGCCACGAACCAGGCGTGATCCCGGTACTTGACGGGTATGGCCTCACCCTTCTCCAGTTCTTCATCGGATTTCATCCGCACAACCTGGGAGGTTCCGGTTTTTCCCGAAACAATAATATTTTTCAAGCGGGATTTTTTCCCTGTTCCCCGCGCGCCGTTCACCACATCGCGTAGGGCCATTCTAACCTGTTCCAAATGATCGGGGTCTACCCCAATTTGACCGATTATTTCCGGGAAAAATTCCTGCCGAAGTTGCCCCTCGGGTCCTTCAATGCGTTTTACCAGATAGGGCTTGAGCAGTATGCCTCTATTAGCCACGGCGGCCATCATAATTACCTGCTGTATTGGGGTCACCAGGTTAAAACCTTGGCCAATGGATGCAGAAATAGTTTCACCCAACAGCCAGGGCTCTTTCTTGTTCAACAATTTCCACTGAGTGGTTGGAACCAACCCCTTTTTCTCCCGGCTCAAACCCAGGCGGGTGGACCTGCCCAGCCCAAAACGTTTTGCGTATTTCGCAATCGTATCAATGCCCAACCGATGTCCAATAGTATAAAAATAAACATCGCAGGACTGCACCAGCGCATCATGCAAATTCATGAAACCGTGCCCGGATTTTTTCCAGCACCGATACCGCCCTCGGCCCAACTCGAAATGCCCGGGACAAAAAATGGATGTATCCGGTTTAATCACTCCTTCTCCAAGACCTGCGATTGCTGTCACGATTTTGTAGGTAGAGCCGGGCGGATATTGACCATGAATAGACCTGTTTTGTAGTGGGTGCCACTCGTCAGTCACCAGATCCCTCCAGTTTCTTGTGGAAATTCCCGCCGCAAACTTATTGGGATCAAATGAGGGTTTACTGGTGATAGCAATGATCTCCCCCGTCTGCACCTTCATTACCACTACAGAACCATTCATATTCTGTTCCGCAGTTTCGGTCATTAATTTTTCCAACTCCTCTTGTATCTTTACATCCAGGGTAAGAATCAGATTGTTCCCGCTTTCTGGAGATAGTTTTCGTAATGTTTTAAGCTCCCTGCCGGAAACATCCACCTCGACTTCCTTGTAGCCTTTCTTGCCACGCAAAAGAGATTCATAAATATTTTCCAGGCCATTTTTGCCAACAAAGTCCCCTTGCCTATAAGCTGGGTCTTTAAGGCGTTCCAAGCTTGCCTTGGAGATCTCACCTAGATAGCCCAGCGTGTGTGATGCTAAATTATTGAACACATAATTCCTTAAAGGCTCGGCCCTGATGCGTATTCCGGGGAGACTCATATTATTCTCTTCTACAAAAGCCACTTCTTCCCGAGGAATGTCCCCCTTTATTAAAACTTCCTTGAAAGATTTAGTCTGGGCTATTTTCTTTTTCAATTTTTCCTGATCCAAAGAAATTCTTTGGGCAAGTTT
>DODH01000272.1:1025-4517 GCA_003545625.1 Nitrospina sp. | reverse complement strand
ATCTTTATTTGGCTGAAATACAAGAATGTCTTTTATCTCAGTCTGCGGTGCACCCTTGGCGTCGAACACCCCCGCAAAGCTAACGAACATTCCCCGCTTTAACCAAGGCAGCACTGCAGTCCCGGAGACGTCAATATACTCAGCCTTATCGGGTATATAGATGACCCATTTTTTACTGTCTTTTAACTCGACTTGAATTTTTCCAGCGCCGATAGCAATGACAGTACCGTCACCGCGAAGTGTTTCCTTGGGCGGTGGCTGCTGTTGTGCGTTGGCATTGGCTGTAGCGAAAATAAATACTGCCAAAGTGACCAATGAAAAGATGCGATTGAATTTACTAAGTTTTGTCATGATTCGTTTTCGATTAAACTATTTATTCACTGAGCCATCTACAGCTAGACCATATCAGTTTACTTGAAAATGCAGTATAGTCGATAAGCGACACGTCTTCTTCCTCTTACATTATAGCTTGTTGGAAAAGCAAAGCTGAATAAATCAATAATGGCCGCCGCAAAAAAACAGATGACCGTAAACGATTTCATTGACTTAAAGCGTCAAGGCCAGCGGATTACAATGCTGACGGCGTATGATTTCACGACCGCTAAGATTCTTGATCAAGCGGGTGTGGATGGGATTTTAGTAGGTGATTCCTTAGGTATGGTTGTGCAAGGTCGAGAGACAACGTTAAAGGTCTCGCTTGACGAAATTATTTACCACGCCGAAATGGTAGGTCGCGCTGCGGAACACAGCCTGATTGTGGTGGACCTTCCCTTTCCTACACACCTCGTGGGTGATCACGAAGCGATAGCCGCCGCCGCTAGGATTCTGAAAGAGACTGAGTGTCAAACGGTCAAACTTGAAGGCGGCGTTCAACAAGCTGGCACGATCGCTGCTTTAGTTTCAGCTGGAATTCCCGTCATGGGTCATATTGGCTTGACCCCGCAATCGGTCCATCAGTTCGGGGGCTATAAAGTGCAGGGAAAAAACTATCTAGACTCCCGGCAAATCAGACAGGACGCACGCGACCTGCAAAACGCCGGCATCTTTGCCCTGGTTATGGAGGGCATTCCTGGTGAACTGGCAGAAGAAATCACGGCAGAACTAAAGATACCTACCATTGGAATTGGGGCGGGCCTCAAATGTGACGGCCAGATTCTGGTTCTTCACGACCTTCTGGGACTGAATCAGGACTTCGTGCCTAAATTTGTAAAACAATATGCCCAACTGGCCGATAGCCTGAAGAGCGCGGTGTCCGAATACATTCAGGAAGTCAGGGACGAAACCTTTCCGGGACAGGAACATACCTACCATGCTAAACGGGGAGTACTCAAACAAGTCAATGATTAAGACTGAGAATATCTCCCGGCGGGAAACAGGAACCCTACAAACGGTGTCCTCCATTGCCAAAATGAAAGAAATTTCTACATCGTTGCGGAAACAGAACCTGACTATAGGGTTCGTACCAACCATGGGATGCCTCCATGAAGGCCATTTAAAGCTGATCAAAAGATCATTGGGGTCCTGTGACCGAACCGTAGTCAGTATTTTTGTTAATCCCACCCAGTTTGGTCCCAATGAAGATCTGGATTCCTACCCGCGTCAGTTGGAGAGTGACATTGAGAAACTTGAGACTGCCGGGGTGGACATTCTGTTTCATCCAACCAAAGAAGAGATGTATCCGGCAGGTTACAAAACCTGTGTAGAAGTGCAAAACATCAGCGAACATTTATGCGGGAAAAATCGGGCTGGTTTTTTTAAGGGAGTCACCACAGTGGTGTTAAAACTTTTCAATATCGTCCGCCCCCATAATGCTTTTTTTGGTGAAAAAGACTGGCAACAGCTTGCTGTTATCGAAGCCCTGGTGGAAGACTTAAACCTTGATGTTGCTATCATCCGTGTACCTCTTGTAAGGGAATCCGATGGCCTTGCCATGAGTTCCAGGAACCACTATTTGTCACCTCAAGAGAGACAAACGGCGCTGTCTTTATCGCGTTCTCTTAAAGAAGCACAAGACAATATTCGACGAGGGACCACATCGGCAAAAGCTATAAGCAATTTAATCCGGCAATGCCTGTCAGGGAAAGAGGGATGTGAAATCGACTATATTTCCATTTGTGATCCTGAGAGTTTCGAAGAAAAAGAACAAATACGTGGAAGGACGCTGATCGCCCTCGCGGTGAAGGTCGGCCCGTCACGGCTTATTGACAATTGCATTATTGAGGAGTTCTGATGCAAAGAGTAATGCTTAAATCCAAACTTCACCGTGCCCGGGTAACGGCTACAGAAATTGATTATGAGGGCAGTATCGCCATTGATGAAGACCTGATGGATAGAGTCGGCATTCTGCCTCTTGAGCAGGTTCACATCTATAACATTAACACCGGAAACCGGTTCATCACCTATGCCATAACTGCCGAACGGGGGTCCGGAACCTTCTCAATCAATGGCGCGGCCGCCCGCCTGGCCCAGATTAATGATCGCATCATTGTCGTGGCTTATGGTATGATTGATACAAATCAGGAAAGTCATGAAGCGAAGGTCGTCCTCCTTGATGAAACAAATAAAATTGTTGAGAGTTGAAGGATAATTTGCTTTCCTGTGCAAAATTAAATCCCCTGTATATTAACACGAGGTTAACTTGACTGATCTTTTTATATATGCCGCCGCTGGCTTCATGGTCTGGATGTGTATGGATTGCATTCAACGCCGTGAGCATTTTATATGGATCATCATCATGATCATTCTTTTTCCCGCAGGGGCACTGGCCTATTTCTTTGTAGTGAAAAACCGTGCGGAAGGTAAAACTCCTGGAAGTCTCGCCCCCACTCCCATTCGCAAGAAAGTTGAAACGGAAGAAACCTTGCAACTCAAGGACCTGATCGGGAAATTCCACAAAGCCTATCATTATGAAAAACTGGGTCAGGTTTATATAGACCAGAATAAATTCGATCTGGCGATCCCCCAGTTTGAGGAAGCCATCCAGCGCGACCCGGAAATGATGGAGGCCCGTTATGGCCTGGCCAAATGCTTTCACGGATTAAGCAGGTTTGAAGAAGCCGCCGTTGCCCTGGAAGAACTGACCGCCATTGAAAAAAAATACGATTATGGCAATGCAATTTTTGGGCTGGCAGAGTGCTACCGGTTGTCTGGCAATGAAGAAAAAGCCCTGGAAACATACGGCGAAGTCATAAACTCCTTCCACTTTTTTAAGGCTTATTACCACTACGCCCGTCTTCTCGACAAAAAAGGCAAAAAACAGGAAGCCATCGATTATATGAAAAGCATTGTCGGCTCTTCCAAAGATCTGCCGGACTACAAACTCGAAAAAGAGCGTTTCTGGATTGATGAGGCTACTAAATTTTTAAGAAAAAATGGCATTGAGCTGGCCTGAGCGGAGAACCTCCGCTAGTTTGACAAATCAAACAAAATTTTCAACCTGTTCGACATCATGACAATTCTTTCTGGAAATTTAAGAACCATCAGGAAAAAGCT
>DODH01000272.1:0-639 GCA_003545625.1 Nitrospina sp. | reverse complement strand
GGTATGAAGCAGGAGAAAGAGACGCTCCGGTTTCGGTTATGGTCAAGCTTGCCAAACTAGGAAAAGTATCGCTGGACCGGCTTCTTACCACTAAAATCCTCCTCGAAGACCTGGACACCCCGGACCAGGAAAAATCTCAATCCATAATCCGAAATGCTGAAGTGATCGGCGGGGGAATTGAAGAAGGACGATTGATGTTCAAAGGATTATTGAACGATAATCTGGTGACCAACAATAAAGAAGAACAAAAACTTCTCACGCTGTTCAGAAAAGCCAATCGGTCCAACCGGGAAAAATATCTGCTTGATTTGGAGTGGAGGTTTAACAACACCCGAAGATCCCGCATCACCACCACCAAAAAGATTTCCCGCAAACTGGAAAAAGCCCAGACCGCAGTAAAACTACAAAAACTCGCAAAAAATATAAAAAAAATCACCGTCCGCGGCTAGCGGGCACCGCCCGCTGGGAATGTGGCGGTGACGCTGACGCGACCGCCAAAAACGTGGGTCTGCGGCCGTGATATTCTTCACTAGCTCTCGTGCCCCGTGGGGATAGACCCCTTTATATAGATAAGTTATTTATCATCTATTTACATCTCCACCATAGGGTGTTTCACCCTCGTCATCAGTCCCAAGATGA
>DODH01000299.1:18440-18743 GCA_003545625.1 Nitrospina sp. | reverse complement strand
GTTGATCGTCAAGCGAGGAGGGCATGAAGACCAGTTGTCCCATAAATACTGGGGCATGGACCGCTGGCGTGTTTATGCGCTAGAGAAACTATTGAAAGAAAATAAACTGGATGAGGAGCAAAAAAATTGGGTTGTGATGATGCTGATTGAAAAATGCGAGATTCTTAGCAACGGCTTTGGCAAGCGGGGTAAAAACCAGGAGAAGGAATATTATCGGAACCTGGTCGCGAGATATTCCGGGCTGGTTGAGGAGCCTTTTGAATGATGCTTCGAATAATAGGGCTGGTTCTGCTGGTTGCCCCT
>DODH01000299.1:11607-18055 GCA_003545625.1 Nitrospina sp. | reverse complement strand
CAACCAGCCTGGTTGTTTTGCAGAAGGCCTATCAAAATGAGAGGGCGTTTGTGAGAGCCGCGGCGGCTCGAGCGGCCGGGGAGTCTCAGGATCTAGAGTTGATTCCTTTGCTCAACAAGGCAACAGAAGATGTCTACCCCACGGCGCGTTTGTTTGCCCTACAGGGATTGCAGAAGGTTTCTCCTGCCGATGCTCTGAAGGCGGCGCGCAGGATGACGGATGATACCGACATCTGGGTGCGCAGTGCGGCGGTTGAGATACTTGCAGATGAGGGTGGACCGGAAGTGGTTGATGAAGTGAGAGTATTTTTAAAGTCCTATGATGTGCCGATGCGCATGGCGGCTTCTTCCGGACTGGTTAAACATGGCGAGGGAAAATATCTTGCAGATGTGCTGGACCCGCTCACCCATCCTATTCCCGATCGCAGGTATCAGGCTATTGGATACCTTGGGAAAATTGGCACCGAGGAAGTTCTGCCGCATCTGGCGAAGTTGTTCGACCATGCTGAACCGGAGATGGTGTTCTACAGCCTGAAAGCGGTGGAAGGGAAAACCACTGCCGGTATGTTGCCCAAGCTCAGGGAATTGATCAAGCGGGACAGTGCGTCAGTTCGTTACGCGGCGGCGTTGGCGATGGGCAACCTAAAGGAGGCGGAACCGGATTTGATACCTCTATGCGCGGACAAAGACGGAATGGTGAAGCTGTCGGCGGCACTGGCACTGAACCGTATGGGGTCCGACTCCTGCCAGATTGTGTTTGAAGAACTGTTGAAGCACACTGATTTTGGTGTGCGTAGCACCACCGCACGGGTTTTGGGGGAAACCAGGATACCCGGCCAGGTACGCTTGCTGAAGATGGCTCTGGGGGACAATCACTCCAGAGTGCGCACAGCGGCAGTGCGGGCAGTGGGGATGATGGGTGGGCCGGAAGCCTTCCCGATATTGGTGGAGTTATTACAGGATTCGCTGGAGGTCGTCCGCGCCTATGCCGCCGGAAACCTGATTCATCTTTTGCCCCTAGCCGCCAGCGTGACGCTGGACCCAGTGAGCAATAAGACAATGCCTTGAGGAAATGGGCAAGAATTTCTTGAGCCGCGACAACTCTTTTCTAGTCAGAAGTAGTTTTTCCAGTTGCCCCTGTGGCGAGCAGTTCGCCGGAATCGAGGAGGTGTTGTTTTCCGTCCGGAGTTTGCAGGATCAGTTTGCCTTGTGGGTTGAGCCCTATTGCGGTGCCGGTTTGGATTTTGCCTTTTTGTGAGACAGTCACGGTCTTTCCGAACATGTCCGATTGCTCGGTCCATTTGCGGATCAGGTTTTCTCTTTTCCCCTGTAAGAAATCTTTATATTCGGAGTCAAGGTTTTGCAGAAGGCTGAGGATAAGTTCTGTACGGTCGACGTTTTTACCGGTTTCCATTTTCAGGGAAGTGGCAATGTCTTGGATATTTTTGGGAAAGCCGGTGTGGTTGAGGTTGATTCCTATTCCCACGATGACGGCAGGATGGGCTCCCGGCTCGGTAATGCATTCACATAAAATTCCCGCAATTTTTTTACCGTTCAATAAGATATCGTTCGGCCACTTGAGCTTTGCTGATGTTTGTTGCGGGATAGCGGATATGGTTGCGACCCCTGCCATTAATGTGAGGCAGGCCAGGTTTTCGGGGGGCAAGTCGGGTTTTAGAAGTACGGAGAGGTAGACTCCTGTCTTTGGTTCCGAATGCCATGAGCGCCCTTGCCTGCCCCTTCCGCAAGTTTGGTGGTCGGCAATGACAACTGTGCCTTCCGGCAGATTTTCAGCCAAATTGCGCTTGATTTCCTCATTGGTCGAGTCGATTTCAGAAAAAAATCGTAGGGAGTGGCCAATTTTAGCCGTGGCAAGCTTTTGTTCAAGGGTTGAAATATCAATGTTGGCAGGAGAAGCCAGGGGAGCACCTTGGTAGTGAAGGTTTATATTTTAGAATCCCATTGTAGGGTAAAATGCCAAAAAATGATTGAAATGTTGCTTAAATATTGATAAAAAGCATATTCCAAAACCGGTTCCAAGAGCGAGAAGCAATGCTTTATAGGAAACCGAAATTTTTTGAGAGGAGAGGGCTGGATGAAAAAGTTGGTAGCTTCATTTAAAAAGGCCTTTTCCTCGGAAATCGGGGAAAAACGTAAAAAACTGATTGAATTGTCCTGAAAATACTGATAAAAGGCGTAGTCCAAAAAAAACCTTGAACCCCAACCCAATAGGACTGAACCTTCTATTCTTAAAAAGGAGAGAGTTAGGATGAAAAGATTCTTTGGCATAGTTCTTTTGTTGTTTCTGGCCACCATCATGACCGCCGGGTGTTACGGCGGCGGAGGATGCCCCGAAGGTCATTGTGATGAGGAACATAGTCCTCAACCTCCAGGAAAATAATCTGACGCATTGACCACGTCGCCAGCAATCCCGAAAGACAGACCCTCACCGGAAACGGAACCGGTATTTGGATTTCGCTTGTGTTGGTTATGTCTTCTTGTTCGATGGGATCACAATTTCCCGAGGGTCACCAGTACGCACCTGAGGGTGTTGAAGAGAAACATTAATCTGTTGATGGATTTTTCAGCAACCTGCTAGTGGAAAAGGATGTTTTTTTTGGTGGGGAACGCTCTGGTTCCCCGCCTTTTTCTGTTCCAATTTTGGAAGCCATTCCCGTTTTTTTTCTGCACCGTTTTCTGTTTCCCGCCTGTATTTTTCAGTTGCCTTGAGCCAATTGCTTGACAAGCCCGTCAATGCTACAATGGACCCATTTTAAAAGTCATTAATTATATGCCGCGCGTATGCGGCCTTCCTGTCGCTTCAGCGCTGTCCTGAGATAATGAGAGAGGAGTCTATGGCGGAAGACAAACCCATAACGGTAGAAGAAGTCCGAAGTGCCCAGGAGTGCCTGAAAAATGGCATCACCTTGCACGAAAAGAAAAGTTTTAAAGAGTCCATTGAGGAATTCAAAAAAGCCGCAACGACTCATCCCTTTGACTCAAAACATGTTGAGGATCTAGGGATGAAGCTGAAAACGGGTAGTTATAAGCTTCAGCAGGAAAGTATCGCCTATATGGGTTGTGCCGCGGTTCATCTTAACAAGCTTATCCAGGGTCTTGAAGAAAGCCAGAAGCAGGAGGTACCCGTGGATGAGTCGTTAATGAGTGCTTTTAAGGGTTGGTAATGAGTGTTCAAAACCGGGAATTTTATCTGAATATACTGCGGAAAGAGATCAAGGACGGCAAAATTCCTATTAGCTTGGGAAAGACCTGTCCTGTCAAATGCACATTTTGCTATGAACAGGATATCAGCTACCGCCAGACCTTTGACATGCCCCTCACCACGCAAGAAGATTGGGAATTTATTTTTAATGAGATCCAGGCAATTCCTACCCGGGAGGCAGAGTCTTTGATTTTAGGTGGTAACGAATATATGGAATGGACAGACCTCGCCTTGCACCCTAAGGCGATGGACTGGATTGAGGAGTTCCTGGAAAAGACGGATAAAAATATCACCATGTTTTCGGTGGGATATTTTGACCCGAAAAGGATCAATCGTCTGGCAGAAAAATATCCCGGCCGCATTAACTTCGAACTTTCGGTCATCACACTGGGATCTTATCGGAAACAAGTGATGCCGAAAGGGCCTTCGGTCAATCAGGTCCTGGGGGTGCTGGATGGCCCGGCTGTGGCCTCCGCTAATTTTTATTCTTTTGGCCCCGACACCATGTCCGAAGACGCGAAAACCATTTCAAAGATTAATAAAAACTGCCTGTTATGGATGGGATGCCTAACACCTTTGAAGTACATTGATGAAAAAACTACGACTTTAATGAGGCAGGGAAAACGGTTCCTTCCCGGTGAGTCCCAAAAAGTTTATGACATGAACCTTCCCAATATCCAGATGATCCATACCGAATCGGATATCACGGCTTTTCTGAACCGGAACAAAATCATGAAAACCTTTGATGCGTGCGAATTGGATAAAAAGGACTGGGTCGTGATGGCTGGCAATGTTCACCGGATACTGAGTATGTTTCGCCAGGGCAGGGCTCGTTTTCTTTATGTCCCCAATGAGACTTTGGGAGGAGACTCTGATTGTACGACATTGCTCACTTTCAGCGATGTTGCTAAAAGAATTAGTTACCAGAAAGTTGTGCATCTTCCCCGCGTGATTATGGAAAAATCTTCCAATGATGAGCGGGATATTTCGGGAGTTTCTTTTGATGATTTTAAGGACCGTTTTCCTCGGGTACGGTTTAAGGTGCTCAACCGTGTGAATTCCAAACTTTCCAATAAAAAGCTGTATGAAAAAGGGTATTTGAAAAACTATGTGGAAGACTATCTGCGGCATCCTCTGTCAAAAAAGTTCGAGAGGATTGCCCACCCCAACTAGTTCCTGTGGAGCAGATATTTAAGACATAATTTAAAAAACAGAAAGGGGATGGGAATGCAATATCAGCTCAAAATTATTTTTGTGGATAATCAGGAACTGATTCTTGATACAACCCAAAAACATGGTTTTAGTGATGACTTGGAATTATTTGAGGTGACGACCTCTGAGGAAATATTTGTGGTTCCCCTCAAGCAGATCAAATATATCTCCTGCGATGCCAAAATCTTTCAGAAATAGTCCCCAGGATTGAGTCAATGTTTTAGAATCGGATGCGGGCTTTTCTCATCCAGTCTGCCTGGTCAAACTTTCCTTGGTAAAATTTTTCAAAAAGAGCTTCGTTACAAGTCAATAACTTCCCATCTATGACGGTTTCTTCTTTTGGATAAGATTTTTCTTCCTTTTCCCTTTCTGATGAAGCTGTTGAAGTTCCCGGTTCCAGCTTATAGGTGTTTGGGTTCGTAGGTTTTTCATCGATCATTTGGTACAGTTCGTCCAGGCTTAAAAACAGGTTCAAAACGGCCTTGTCATTCATTTGCCCCAGCTTTTTAAATCGGACAAGAATATCCTGCACTTCTTTCGACAATAAAATGGCCCGTAAAATGGCATCATTCAAGTTTTCATACTCTTGATCTAAATGAGCATCGGAATCCATATCGGTTTCTCCCTGCAAGTTTGAAGGTATTGATAGGTAGTAGAAGCAAATCTGGTGCCATTCATTTTTTTTGTGGCAGAATCATGATATCCTTTTTAAGTTAACGGGTTACAGGTGTTTTTAAAGCGTCAAAACTTTTGCTCATAATCAAGGATCGTAGTTTTTCATGCAAAGTTTGTTGGAATTTTTGACTACAGGGCATCTCTAAAAATTGTTTTTGCCCGGTGAACCGCCGATGGCAGATCGCGTGATATTTTTCCTCGCCTGTTTATCCCGTTGGTGATAATATCTTGGTCGAGTATTTTCTATAATTAGAAATGTTCCAGTATTGTTTTGGCAGGAAGTTAAGCTTATAATGAATTTAAATGTAAATTCTATTGATTAGAGGGTTTGGATGTCAATTCTGGCAAAGAATCTGAAAATGATTCGCAAGGAACTGGGTTGTACCCAGTCCATCCTGTCGGGAATTCTTAAGGTAGGTTTCCGTACATTTGTTCGTTATGAAGCGGGCGAGAGGGATGCTCCTGTCGCAGTGCTGGTCAAAATTGCCCGCCTGGGAAATATCTCGCTAGAGCAATTATTGACTTCAGAAATAGATAAGAATGATATTGCTCCTCTACAGAGAATCAACAAAGATTTATCCTCCACCGAGGTGAGTGTGGTTGACTTCAAGGAAGGATTGGTGGTTTTCGATAATCCTTCCCGGCAGGAACTCATCACTTTAGACGATATTGAAAGAAGGATATTAACGCTTTTCAGAAAGATGTCTCCCCGTTTTCAAAAAGACTGCCTGTCCAACCTGGGGCAAATCGCGGAATTGGGCAAAGCTTCGTACAAATTATCTTATAAAGTGGAGAAAGGCCAACGGGGTAGGAAGAAAAAGGGAGGCGGCTCTGAAAAAGCGACCGAAATCTTTGTACGCCAACCAAAAGTACGACGAAAACCTGGCAGGAAAAAGCTTGATAAAAAAACTTTGCAAGAAAAGATAGACAAGCTTAAAATGCTCACCCGGGGTATTAATAAAATCACGGTGAGATAATATTCAGTGAAATTTTCCGGTGTCAGAAAATCATGGCACGGTGTAGCCGGGTTGATTGTTCTTTCCGCGTTTTTTTTCCTTGAGTTTTATACCAACCTGTTTGAAAAAAGTGTCGGTTATTACTTAAAGTGGCAAAACCACAAAAGGCCTCAATTAGGCAGGATGTGGGAGCGGGATAGACAATCCTTGGTTGCACAAGCCAAAATAAAATCCATTCGTTCTTCTCTGGATCTTCAGGAAGAAACGACCTTGGGTATTTCTTCCTTCAAACATTTGTTTGAAGAATTATCCCCGGGGTTTCCCCTTGTCGTTTCTCGGGAAAAATTCCTCCAGCTTTATTATGATTTTCCGGGGCAGTGGTC
>DODH01000299.1:0-11227 GCA_003545625.1 Nitrospina sp. | reverse complement strand
CTGGGACCGGGTTTTTCTGAAACGATTCGGCCCCTGGATCACCTTGCAATTTATTGACCGCCAAAATTTACCCCTGCACGAATTGTTTTTATCTGTAGATACTTTGTTTGAGGTTCAGGCAACGCGGACGGTTAAGCGGGGAACTCTTGAAGATGCGGAGTTTCCCGAAAACCGGATTTTTCCGATTTCCGAGTTTCTTCCTGTTTTAAAATCTCTGGACGCAACTACCCAGAAAGCGGTTTTTCCGGAACCACGTTGGTTTTTGGGAAAGAATTATTATGTCACCCGTGTGGGCATTTCGGATTTGCCTGCTGGAGAACCTGTCCAACATTTGCTGTTTGGAATTGAATACGACACCGATTACTACACGGGGATTCTCTTGATTCCTGTGGCAGTGGAATTGGCCAATAATATGATGTCCCAAATTGAAAAAGCGGATCTTTCTGATTTAAGTTCTAATGAAACTTTGCCTTCCTCGGGAGAGAGCCCTTGATCGGCCGCTTACTCTATACCCTAAACCTGCTTCTGGTAACTTTAATTCTTGTTGTTGTTCTGGTTATGGCCGGCCTTTACTTCTGGTTAAACCAGGATTTGCCTCAATTACCTAAAAATCTGCAACAAATTAACCTAAGCCTTCCTACAGAAATCTATTCTTCGGATGGCGAGCGCATCAAGGTTCTCGGTGAGCGGCACCCCATTGCCCTTGAGGATATTTCACCTTTTTTCACAAAAGCCATCACAGCCGTTGAAGATTCCCGGTTTTACCGCCATAGCGGAATAGACCACAGGGGATTGGTGCGTGCGCTATGGACCAACCTTCGTAAAAAGAGGATCGCCCAGGGGGGGAGCACGATCACCCAGCAACTTTCCAAAAATCTTTTTTTTTCTTTTGAGAGAAACTGGGTGCGTAAGATCAAGGAGCTTTTGATTGCCTTCCAGCTTGAGGCGACTTTCAATAAAGACCAGATTCTTGAAGCCTATTGCAACCAGATATATTTTGGTAGCGGCGCTTACGGTGTGGAAGAGGCGGCACAAGTCTATTTCAGAAAACGCGCCAGGGATCTGACTCTGTTGCAAGCTGCCCTGCTTGCGGGCCTCCCCAATTCACCCAACAATGCCAACCCATTCTCACATTATGAAAGGGCAATGCGAAGGACGGAGTATGTATTGAACCGAATGGTCTCGGAAAATCTTATTACCGTTGACGAGAGAGAATTGGCCCTTCAGTCTGATATTGATTTGGTGAATCCCCGGGTGGAATCAGATCCTAATCTTTATTTTGTTAACCAGGTTCTGGAACAAATTGAAAAGG
Organism: Nitrospina sp.; assembly: GCA_003545625.1. The sequence continues at coordinate 9,915 of DODH01000299.1, read as the reverse complement.
ATTATGGAAAAGAATTTGTACATTTTGGCGGATTAAAAATTCTCACCACTTTGGATACGCATTATCAGGAGGTGGCTTTTAAAAGTGCCCGCAATCATTTGGAGGCTTTGGAGGGCCGGGTCGTAAGGGAACCGGGTGCGGGTCCCCTTCAGGCAGCATTAGTGGCCATTGAAAATAAAAGCGGCGCTGTGCGGGCCATGCTTGGTGGAAGAGACTACTCCTACAGCCAATTCAACCGGGCGGTATCGAACAACCGTCTTCCCGGTTCTTCCTTCAAGCCGTTTGTATATTTTACTGCCATGGAAGAGTTGAGTTATTCACCCGCTACCGTTGTGAAAGACGAGCCGCTGACCATCGATATTCCAGGTAGTAAACCCTGGAGTCCCCAGAACTTCGATGAAGAGTTCGCGGGAAATATGGTTCTAAAAAAAGCTTTGATGAAATCCATTAACATTATTTCCGCAAAACTGGTTAATGAAGTTGGGCCGGAAAAAGTGATTCGTACGGCGCGGCAGTTTGGTATTAAAAGCCCGTTAGGCAAAAATCTTTCCCTTGCGCTGGGAACTTCCGGCGTATCTCCTTATGAAATGGCATCGGCCTATAGCGTTATTGCCAACCTCGGTATTTATAATGAACCCTACTTGATCCAGCATATTGAGGATTTCCAGGGAAACCGGCTTTATGAACATTACTACCAGGGAGCGCAACAGTTTTTACCCGATTCCCTTTATCCGCTCCTGAACATGATGCAGGGGGTGATAGATAGAGGGACTGGCCGGGTTGTAAGGAGGATGGGTTTCCGTCACCCCGCTGGGGGGAAAACGGGAACCACAAATGATTTTAAGGATGCCTGGTTCATTGGTTTTACAAAAGATATTTCGACATCAGTTTGGGTGGGTTTTGATAATAATGAACCCATGGTGAGTAAGTCTGGTAAAGGTTTAACTGGAGCCAGCGCCGCCGCGCCCATCTGGGAATTTTTCATGCAGAAGGTGCTGGAGGGTAAAAGCCCTGTGAACTTTCCCGTTCCGGAAAAAATCAAGTTTGCCACCGTGGATGTGCAGACGGGTTATCTTGCTAACGAATTTTCCCTGGAGATTTTAAAGGTTGCGGTTAAAGAAGATGTAGATCTTTCCGCACCCCTTGTTTTGCCCGAAGAGCAGGAACCGGATGAAACCGAACTTCTTCCTGACCCTGATCCGGTAAAAGGGCCCCAGGACTCACTGAACCCTGAAAAAAGAAATGCTGTATCAGACCCTTAAATTTTATCTGGCCCGAATCGCTGTCTCGTTAATCCTGATTTTTGGATTGGGTTATACGGTTCTGTTTTTTCTGCACGAGGTGGCGCTGCCAAACGTCCTGTTTGATGATGTAGCGATCCAATGGGCCATTGTCCTCGTCTGCCTGTTTTTTGGGTTCATTGCATATGGGATGGTGGGAGATCAACGGTTTTTTAATGTGCTACATTTTCTTAAGGGTGTTTCTCCCCGGTCAGAACCAGAAGATATTAAAAACCAGTTCGAAAATCTCTTGATCTTTACCTACTCTTCTTATTTTTTGCCAGATACGGGAAAGCAATACAGGATCCTTGGCGTCCTGTTATACGCAGATTATCTGCTGTCCATTGGGGATGAAACGCCCCGGGCTCTGAATATTTATGTGCAGGCTTTTTTGCAGAGTCCCAAGGATTCGCGTTTTCGTAAGCCTCTCCTGGCTATTCTGAATCAGGGTCGGGAACTTACCCAAGAGGAAATGGACCTGCTTCTCATCATGGTTCAGCAGGAAGAAATTCACGATCCTACTTTAACCCATTACCTCGCCAGCCTGTTTCTCAAGGCGGGGCAATGGTCCGGAAAAGTTGAGTCTCTGTTTTTGAGCACGTTGGAAAACCAGAGTGAGCTTTCTGATGACATTATACAATTTGGCCTTCCCATCTACCTGTCGCACAAGAGGACAGATGAGTTAGCCTTAAGGTTTTACCTGTTCTCGTTGAATTTTTCGGTTAAAGAAAAAGAAGAAGAACAAATTAAACACTATCTTGCCCGCAGCTACTGTGAGGGAAACCTTTCCGGGGTAGCTCCGCATTTGCATCAGAAATGCGGAGAAATTTTTTCGGGCATGAGTCCTGATCAACAGGAGGAAATTAAAAGGCAGTCTGAGGAAAACCAAATCAGTTCCAAAATGAAAAAAGTAAAGCTGTTTCGCCGGGAAGACCTTCAGGACCTGAAACGTCTGAAGGTGGAGATGGGACTGGTTGCAAGCCGAATGACGGTTTTAGGAAGAGTGGGCCGTTGGTTGGTCGGAAAAATATTAAGTGGATTTAAATGGATTCTCCTTCAGGTTCTTGAAGGACTCATCCGATTTGGACATCTCTCGTTAAGAGCAAAATTGGTCAGTTTTTCGGTTGTTTCGGTTTCTATTATCCTGGTCCTGGGTTTCAGCGAACTGACCTCCAAAAACAAGAATAATAGACCCTATTTAACATTGATACCCGGATCAAAACCTTCGCAAACAAAAAAAGAGGACCGGGTCTACACCATTCAAATTGGCGCGGTCATTTCTGCCAAACAAGCAGACAAGTTGATCAGAAATTTTAAAAAGAGAGGGGTGGAAGGACTCTATGTTGTGAAGGCCATCCGAAGATCCGGAGGGCACTGGTACAAAATTCGGGCAGGACAATTTTCCTCCAAAAATCAGGCCAGCGCATACGCAAACCGGTTGGTCGACTCTAATTCCATTAAGAACTATTTTTTAATTTCACTGCCAAAAAAGTGAGGGCATTTCTTAACCTTTAAAAACCTTTTAAAAAAATAGTCCCCAACAATCATTAAAGAAAGTATTGCCAGCGGCAACAAATGCATACTATAGTGGGGATAATACCCCCAATTGGTTTTTCATTTAAACGTAGAATTTTTAAGAAAGTTCAGCTGATCGAGAAAAATCGTTCTTCATTTCAATATTATTATTTTTGCTAGCCTGTAAAATCTATTTACCCCTTCGGGGCACGAAGTCTAAGAAAAAAATATCACGCCCCCTGGCCCCACGCCTAGTGGAATAGGTCAGCAACGGCCGTAGCGGTCTTCAAAACGGGAGATATCATTTTCATCCAGGAGATGGCCGAATTGAATTTCAATAATTATAAGCGGGTCGGAGCTGGAGTTTTCCAGCCGGTGTTTGGTGTTTTTGGGGATGGTGATGGAGTCATTGACTTTTAATTGCAAGGTTTCTTCGTCTAGCACCACTTGCGCTGAACCGGAGACAACGGTCCAATATTCACTGCGGTGCTGATGGGATTGCAAGCTGAGTGCCTCACCGGGCAAGACTTCAATACGCTTTAGCAGATAAGAGGGGCCGGAATCCAATACAGTGTAGGATCCCCATGGTTTTTTGACGGTGGAGGGTTGTTTCCCTTCCGGGTGGCCGTTTTCATTGAGAGATTCCACCAGTTTTTTTACATCCTGAGAACGCTCTTTGGCGCAGACCAGAATGGCATCTGGACTGTCTACCACTATCGTGTCTTTTAATCCTAATACAGCGATGAGCCGATTCTGCCCCTGGATTATGGAGTTCTTGCAATCTTGCGCCAGAACATTTCCACTGATGATATTACCCTCAGAGTCTTTTTCGGATACATCGTCCAAAGCGCTCCAGGCACCGACATCGTTCCAGCCGAACTGGGCAGGTATGAGGACTACTTGGGATGAATTTTCCATGACCGCATAGTCGATGGAAAGATTGGGCAGGGAATAAAAAAGGCCACAGCCTTTTTTATTCAGTTCCAGGTAGCTTGGTTTTCCTTTTGAATTTTGCAGACAACCCGCGATAGTTTCAAGCTGGGAATGAATATTTCCCGCATGCTGCCGCAATTCTTCAAGAATGGTGGAAGCCTTCCAGACGAAGATTCCGCAATTCCAAAAGTAATTGCCTTGTTCTAAATATTGTTTGGCTGTAGCAGGGTCGGGTTTTTCCACAAACCGTTCTACCTGGTAAGCCCCACCTTCCGTCTCAGTCCCCTGTTTTATGTAACCAAATCCGGTTTCGGGTCGGGTCGGAGGAATGCCGAGGGTAACCAGATAACCCTTTTGGGCAAGAGTTTCTGCTTTTTGAAGGGTCTTGATAAAGGCCTCGGAGTTCGTTACAACATGATCAGCGGGAAAAACGCCCATGACCGCATCGGGATCTTTGTCGATCAGCAATTTTGCCATAAGACCGATTGCCACTGCGGTATTTCGGCTACTGGGTTCTGCTATAAGATGATCGGAAAAAAAACCGTAGGAATTCAACTGGCGCAGGGTTTCGATCGCCTGCTGATGGTTAGTGGCCAAGTACAATCTTTCAATAGGAACCGAGGGCAACAGGCGCTGAACCGTGTTTTGGAGCATGGTCCCGGGACCCACGATTTTCTGCAATTGTTTTGGGCTTTGTTCGCGGCTTTTGGGCCAAAAGCGGGTGCCGCTTCCTCCGGCCAATATAACTCCGTACATAGGATTGTATTGTCTTTCTTTTTGATCGTTGAGGTAATCTCTGCGCGGGTCTCAAGGACTAAACTGGGTTTTGTTGAATAATTTTTATTCCACCCAAACCCGCACCCATTCTAGCTAAAAAGACATCAAAGGACTAGGAAAATAACCAAGGTTGGTGGAAAGAAGAAAAGGATTCACGTTGGAAAACTTAAAATCATTCTGGCCTTATATCTCCAAATACCGCAAGCAAATGGCAATAGGTATTGCGGCTTTAATCATCACGGATTCCATGACGTTGGTTGTGCCCTGGTTGATAAAGGAGTTTATCGATGTCTTGCCTGGAAAACCTTCTTCAGAGCTTCTTTTAAAATATGTTTTCCTTCTTTTGGGGGTCTCTTTATTTCTTGTCGCGGGCCGTTATGGGTGGCGGGTGTATATGTTCGGCGCTTCCCGGAAAATCGAATTTGATATCCTGAATCGACTATTCGAGCATCTTTTAATTTTAGACCGGACATGGTACCTGAAACAAAAGACGGGAGATATCATGTCGCGTGCCACAAATGATTTAAGGGCCGTGAGAGAATTTTTCGGCTTGGGGGTACTGATTCTCATCGATGCGGTTTTTGTTATTTTTGCCGCCGTGGGCATGATGAGCTGGATCAACTTTGATTTAATGCTCAAGGTTTTTTTGCCACTGCCCATTATTTCGTTTTTGTTTTTTTATTTTGTTAAGGAAATCGGCAAGCGCCATAAAGCGGTGCAGGAGCATTTGGCCTTAATAACAGGACAGGTGCAGGAAAATCTTGCCGGAATCCGGGTTCTTCACTCATTTGTTCAGGAAGAAAATGAAAAAACAAAATTTGCGCAACTGAACAACGAGTACATCAATAAAAACCTGGCTGTAACCCGAATATTCGGAATTTTCACCCCTACCATGGTGTTTATATTAGGAGTGGCGGCAATGCTTTCACTATGGATGGGAGGGAAAGCAGTGATCGCCGGTTCCATGACGCTGGGATCTTTTGTCGCGTTTAATGGTTATTTGATGCTTCTTTCATGGCCCATGATGGGAATCGGATATGTTTTTAACCTTACCCAGAAAGGAATGGCGGCCATGGGCCGTATCCAGGAAATCTTTGTTTCTCAATCTGAAATAAAACCGGCTCCAGAAGGAACCGGTACCTTGGTGGAAGTGGGTGATATAGAGTTTCAAGGGCTCAAGTTTTCCTATCCAGGTGAGGATACGCTGAGCTTGAAGGGAATCGATATTAAAATTTTCCAGGGCCAGACTCTGGGGGTGGTAGGGGTGATTGGTTCGGGCAAAACCACTCTGGCTCAAATGCTTTTACGCTTTTATGATCCGACTGCGGGTGCTTTATTGATAGGAGGCCGCCCTATAAAAGAAATTCATCGCTTGCGGGACTCCATCGGTTATGTGAGCCAGGAACCCTTTTTATTCTCCATGTCTATTCGTGACAATATTGTGTTGGGAAGGGTATCTGCCACCGACCGTGAATTGGAGGAAATTGTACGGATTGCTGGATTGAAGAAAGATGTGGAACGGTTCCCGCACAGGCTGGATACGTTGATCGGAGAGCGTGGAGTTTCCCTGTCAGGAGGCCAGAAGCAAAGGGTTGCACTGGCCCGCGCCCTGATCAAAAAACCTGAAATTCTGATTCTGGATGACGCGTTCTCACATCTGGACTCTGAGACTGAAGAAGAAATTTTAGAAAATATCCAGGGCCAGCTCCGTCAAACCACCACCCTGATTATTTCTCATCGGCTATCGGCCGTCCGGGGCGCGGACCAGATTATCGTTATGGATGCGGGGCAAATCATTGAACAGGGAAATCATGCTTCGCTGGTCCGGGCGGGGGGAGTCTATGCGAACCTGTTCCAGAACCAGTTACTGGCCAGGGAAATGGAGATCCTCCTCTGATGAGCAAGGTCTACATCGAAAACGACCGGTACCGTGACTGGGTTTTGTTCAAGCGGGTGCTGACTTATCTGAAACCCTATAGCCAGTGGGTGGCGCTTGCTATATTCCTTTTGTTAGGGGTTTCCCTGCTCAATCTGGCTGGTCCCTACCTTACCAAGATCGTCATTGACGACTACATAAAAATTTCTGACTATGCGGGGCTTGACGTTATCGCGGGCCTGTATCTGGCAGTATTAATTGCCTCATTCGTATTCCAGTTTTTGCAGAACTATTTAATGCAATACATCGGCCAGAAAGTGATGTTTGACCTGCGCTCGAAAGTGTTCGCCCATCTTCATAAAATGTCATTTTCCTATTTTGACAAGAACCCGATCGGGAAAATAATTACCCGAGTGGTGAACGATGTTGAGGTTCTCAATGAAATGTTGACTTCCGGACTCATTCTTATTTTCAGCGACTTGTTCACGTTGACGGGTATTTTTGCTGTCATGCTCTATCTGGATTGGCGGCTGACGCTGGTGGTCTGCATAGTTTTCCCGCTGCTTTCGGTTGTTACCCGGATATACAGGGTCCGGGCTCGCGATGCGCTTAGAAAAAACCGGACGCATGTTGCCGAACTCAACTCCTATCTGGAAGAAAACCTGTCGGGCATGGATACGATTCAATGCTTCAACCGGGAAAAGGCAAATCACAAAAAGTTTGAAGGCATCAATCGTGATCGGCTTAAAGAGGATTTAAGAACCGTAAATTACAATGCCCTATACATGCCCTCCATCGACTTTTTCAACTCCCTGGCTGTAGGTATGGTCATCTGGTATGGAGGAGGGCGGTTTGTTCAGGATGAAATCCAGTTAGGAATCCTGGTAGCATTTATCCAGTACCTGCAGAAATTTTTTGAGCCGATACGGGACCTAGCGGAAAAATTCAATATTATCCAGACGGCCATGGCATCCTCCGAGCGGATTTTTGAATTGCTGGATACCCCCGAACAAATTCCTGATTCGGTTCCTCCCCATAGTGATTTCAAGATGCAAGGAGCGATTGAGTTCAAGAATGTCTGGTTCGCGTATAACGATGAAAACTTTATATTGAAGGACATCAGCTTTTCCTTGTCCGAAGGGGAGAGCCTTGCCATTGTCGGCGCAACGGGTTCCGGGAAATCTACCCTCGTCAATGTCCTTTGCCGTTTTTATGATATTCAAAAAGGGGATATCCGGTTTGATGGTAAATCCATCAGGGATATCAATAAATACGATTTGCGCCGTCAGATCGCGCTGGTTCAGCAGGATGTATTTTTATTCTCAGGAAATATCTTGGATAATATTCGATTGGGAAACCGGCAGATAGGTCAGGAAGAAATCGAGTCCATTTCGCAAGCTGTCAGTTCGCATAATTTTATCAATAGTCTTCCTTTCAAATACGAGCAGGAACTAAAGGAAGGAGGGGTCGGGATTTCCTCCGGTCAGCGGCAATTATTATCCTTTGCCAGGGCTTTGGCTGTCCGTCCACGGATACTTGTGCTGGATGAAGCGACCTCCAGTGTTGATCCTGAAACCGAGAGCCAGATCCAGAAAGGAATCGGGGAATTGACACGCGGTAGAACCAGCATTATTATTGCGCACCGTTTGTCTACCCTTCTGCACGCAGATAAAATTCTTGTATTGAAGCATGGTAAAATACTAGAATTCGGACCGAGGAAAGAACTGTTGCAACAAAAAGGAGTTTTTTATAAACTTTGCCAGTCGCAGTTGCAATCACAACGCTTGACACCCGGTAATGAGGGATAATAATGGGTACAAAAATTTATAATAAAGCCCCTCAGGAAATCTTACGGTTGATCAATAATATTCCGTTTTTTGAGTCCTTCAACCTGGTTGAAAGGAAGGAGTTTGCCGCGCTGAGTAACCAGGTCGTTGAGTATTCCGATAAAACGGCAATCGTTAAGGAAGGCCAGACGGAAATGGCGGTATTCATACTCCTTAAAGGCGAAGCGATTGTGACTCGGAACGATCTGCCTAAAGTAACCATTAACACCCTTACCATGGGAGCATTATTTGGCGAAGTGTCATTTTTGACGAAAACTCCCCGCACGACTAACATCTTTGCTAAATCCAATACAAGGGTTTTGAAGCTGGATCAAAAGTTGTTCGATAAACTTAAGGATAAATTTATCGCGGTTCTGGTGAACCGGATAAGCGAAATGAACACATCTCTTGTCCGCCTGAAAGTGGAATTGGAAGCGATCAGCCACGCGGCAATGGATTATCAGGATGAATTTGACAAGATTCTTAAATCCGGCAAGACCATGAAAGAGGTTTTTGGAGGCATCCACGAAACCATTTCCGAGCTGATCCGTTAAATACCCAAAAATAGTTGTAAGGAATTGGCCCATAATACGACTGTCGTTAAGGATAGGATATTCTAGAACCCCTTAATTAAGGTGAGATCGATGAGAAAAATATTATCTGTTTTGTTGGCATTAATCTTTATGTTTTTGTCTGTGCCGGTATTTGCTGATAATGGTGCCTTACAGTTTCCCATGCGTGAAGGTTCCAGTGCCAGTGCCCATAAACATAATGAAGAAGGTATTACTCATTTTAATCTGGGACACTATGATGTTGCTTTGACACATTTTCAAATGGCATCGAAAATTGACCCCGCCGTGGGTGAGTCGCATTATAACGAGGCTTTGTGCTTGGATAAGTTAGGTAAACATGGCGATGCGACCAATCATTTTTATGCCGCCAGGAAATATGCCCACGGAAATTCTGCAATTCTTAAATCCAGAATTCTCAACGATCACGCTCCTATGAAAAGTGAAGGTTCTTAAGAGGGTTCTTAAGTTTGGGGATAGAAAATCTTGAAACCAGGCAGGGAGGCCGATGGCCTCCCTGTTTTTTTTAGCCTTTTGGCTTAAAGGGAATGATCAGCCTGTCAACGGGGCGGTTGTTTTGGATATGTTCGGTGAGAATTTCTTCCATGTCTTCTTCAGTCTTCGGAGCATACCAGACATCATCGGGATAAACGACCAAGGTCGGGCCTTGGGCGCAGGCATCCAGGCAGCCAGCCTTGTTAACCCGCACGGCTCCTTTTAGACCCAGTTCGTGGACACGGCCTTTCATATAATCCAGGAGCTCTGTAGAACCCCGTGAGGAACAACAACCTCTCGCGTCATCAGGTTTTCTTTCGTTGATACAGATGAAAATATGTTTTTGAAAACGCGGCATGACAGGTTTTTTCTGGTCTTGGAAAAACTTGAGGTTAGTCGGACTTGGGAAGTTTTTGGGAGTGGGTTTCGTAATACTGTTTAAATTTCCCAAAATTGACGTAACATCTTTCGCAGCTGTCCGGGAACACGGTCACAATCACACCTCTTTCAATTTGCGAGGCGAGTTTTAGAGCTCCTACCAGGGCGGCGGCAGAAGAGTGCCCGACCAGAATGCCTTCCTGCTTTTCCAGAGTCTCGACCATGTCATAGGCCTCATCGGTCGGGATGCTGATTTTGCCATCCAG
>DODH01000144.1 GCA_003545625.1 Nitrospina sp. | reverse complement strand
CCTGATAAAGCCATTGCAGAAATCAACGAAGCGATAAAACTTGAAGATAAAGAACCCCGACTGCACTTAACTTTAGGAAAACTTCTTCTGGAAAGTGGTAGGGAAGAAGATGCGGTAAAGACTTTCAAAAAAGCGACAGACTTGTTTCCAGAAAACTTCTCAGCTCAAATCCGCCTTGCCGACTGGTATTACATCAAAGGAATGTTTGAGAGGTCTCTAGAAACTTACAAGGTTGCGGAGACCCTAGATTCCGATAACCCCGTTGTCCAGGCACGGTTAGGAAAAATTTATGCAGATAAAAACCAGAATAATAAAGCTCAGGCAGCACTGGAAAAAGCCATCAGGCTAAACCCTAAAGACGCGGAAAGCCATTATCAATTAGGGAAACTGGTTTCCGGTGAAGGGAAATGGGGGCGTGCCCAATCTCTATTATCCAATGCTATCGCCTTGGATGCCAGGCATGGGGCTTCCTATTATGAATTGGGTGTTGTGTTGCTGGGAAGAGGTAATGTGGACCTGGCCAAGGATAACTTCCAAAAAGCTTTAGATTTGGAGCCCAAAAACTCTGGTTACATTATGGGATTGGCGATGGCACTGGTTGAGAAAAAGGATCTAGATAGTGCATTGGAAATGCTTCTTCCTGTTTCCAAAGGGGAGACGAGAAATCCTAAAATCCTTATTGCAATTTGCAAGGTTTATACGAAGAAAGGTTTTTTTACAGCCGCCACGGGATATTGTGAAAAAGCCTTAAATTTGAACGCCGATAATTATGAGGCCATGAATCGACTGGCTTGGTTATACGCCAAGAAAAGCGTTAACCTTCAGAAGGCACTTGAGCTTTCTAGCAAGACCCTTGAAGCTTTTCCAAACCGGCCTGAATTCATTGACACACTTTCGGAAATTTTTTATGTTCAAGGTGAAACTGAAAAGGCGGTGGAGAAAATTCAAGAAGCCATTAAGCTGATGCCCAACAACCCTTATTACAAACAACAATTATGGAAATTTAAGAATATAAAGCCGAAATCACCTGCCTGAACCTGCGAGCCGCCGGTGGCAGATAGCAAATACTATTTGAGCCGAGAAAAACGGTTGTTTGCACATTTACTTTATTGCAAGTTGGCCCCACGCCTAGTGGCCCACTCCCGTGGGAGGAAACTGTGCAAGGGTTTGATGGCGCCGAGATAACTCTTTGTTCGCCAAATAAAGCGGCGGCACACTACAGGTTTCCTGTTCCTTTCAGCCCTATATAAATACAATAAACCAAAATCAACACCCCACCCTTCAGTCTTCCCAGAGAATGGTTCCCATATCTTATCATTGCCAGCAATAATCCGGTGATGGCGATGGTGATGAGTAAGTCCGGTTGTATGGGTTCATTTATATTCAAGGGATGAATGGTTGCGGTTAGGCCCAGGACCATCAGGATATTGAAGATATTGCTGCCAAAAATATTCCCGATGGCCATTTCTCCATGCCCCCGTTTTGCGGCGATGATAGAGGAAACAATTTCTGGAAGGCTGGTTCCCACAGCAACGATGGTGATACCGATGAACCATTCGCTAATTCCCAGGTTGCGGGCGATGCCCACGCCCCCTGCAACCAGGAATTTGGCCCCTCCAATCAACAAAACAAGTCCTACGATGATCAGCAATATTTGAAAGGAGAGACCTTTTCCTGCATAAAGAGGAGCTTCATCTTCCAGTTCTTCGACAATATCCTCTTTATGGCTGAATGACCACCAAATGTAGAAAATCAGGAGACAAACCATGAAAAATCCTTCATAGCGGTTGATTTCCAGATTCCAGGCGATCACTACAATAAGAAGGGAAGCAAAGAGCAGTGGGGGAGATTCTCGCTTGAGGCGTTCGGGTGCGATGGATATAGATGTTATGCAAGCGGTCAAACCGAGAACGAGGCCAATGTTGGCGATATTACTACCGATGACATTGCCCATAGCCAGTTCCGAGCTACCCTTTAAGGTGGCGAGAAGGGCAACGGCTAGTTCGGGCGCAGAGGTGCCAAATGCGATGACCGTGGCTCCAATTGCAAAGGGACTGATTTTTAGTATACGGGCAAGGCGAACACTGCCTGTTACCAGGAAGTTTCCACCATAATATAATAGTGCCAGTCCGGCAATAATTTGTACAAGGTCGAGCAATTTAAGCCTTAGCTGAAAAACATGAAAAGATAATAGCCCACCACCAAGCGTGGGGCAAGTGTGCAATAAAATGAATGAGTGAGCAACAGGTTATCTCGCCTTGATGAGTCTTTGCTAGTTGCCGTCAGCCGCTGGCTGGTTAGCGTAGGAAGGTTTTAGGATATCCCTTTCGGGCCAGTTTTTCCTGGGTGAGGAGTGCTTTTTCGCGGTTGGGAAAAACTCCCAATTGTACGATATAGGTTTTAGCCGGTGCATTAGCCTTGTGGGAATCGGACAAAAAACCTTTTAAACTCAGGCGGTCTTGCAGTTTCTGAGCATCTTTAAGGTTTTGGAATTGGCCGACTTTAAGGCTAAAGGAATTATTGGGGTTTTTATAAAAGGAGGAGTTGAATCCTTTGCTGGTCAGTTCCTTTAACATATTGTCCCCAGACTTTGTATTGGTAAAGTTTCCAACCGTTATTACATGCTGTTTTATTTTTTGCGACCGCGTCTGTATAGAGGGTGCAAAGCCTTTGGCCTGGAGTTGTTTCAAAAACGATTCCGCATTTTTCTTGACGCTAAATGCGCCTGCCTGAATAAAGAACCTTGAAGTTTCTCTTTTTGCTGGCGTTGGTATTTTTTTTGGGCTTGATTTTGGTTTAGGACTTGAGGATACTTTTTCTATTTTGGGTGATTTTCTTACTTCCTTGATTGCGGTCGGGGGCGTGATGTTTTTGGATTTTGACGGCGTTTTGGCTTTCGGCGGCGTGATGAACGGATTGGTAAGCGGTTTTGCCGGATCTGTTGATGGCGGAACCGGGATGCTGCTTGACCCATCTTCCACTACAGGGACCTGCTTGGCCAATCTATCTTCTGCTGTCTCAGGTTTTTTCGCCTGGGCTTCTTTCGCAGGTTCAACCGGAGAGATGGCGGTCTGGTGGTTCACCTGGAAATAAACCAGCCCTAAAAGCACAATGCCGATCATGGAAATGGAAAACATACGCGAATTTTTTGACCGGATCTTTTTTTCCGCTTCGATTTCTGCTTCGATTTCGGCGTCTTCAATGAGGTCATCAATCCGTTTATGATATTTATTGATTTCTTCTGGCGGTTGGTTGTTTTCCGGGAAAGGCAGTGTTTCCTGTTCCTTAATTTCCAGCATGATCGGAGTCCTGGGTTTATGGATTAAAATTTGCTGTCGTTTTAATTTTGGGACAACTTTGATTGCGAATGTTAGGATATAAAAATACAGGGGACGTTTAACCCTGTTAGCTATGTATCTTTAGGAAAGATATCCGATAACTCCTTAATTGTCAATAGGATAAGGAAGGCCTAGCTATGGACCTGTCGGTCGAATTAGGCAGCTTATGTTTGAATAACCCGGTCATTGCGGCTTCCGGAACTTTTGGCTATGGTCTGGAGTACCGTTCGCTTGTGGATTTGAATGCTCTCGGCGGATTTTCCACCAAAGGGCTTTCTTTAAAGCCAAAAGCCGGAAACCCTGTGCCCAGGGTTATTGAAACTTCTTCTGGCATGCTCAATTCCATTGGATTAGAAAATATCGGACTGGAGGCTTTTTTATCTGAGAAGCTACCGCAACTGAAAAATTTCAATACCCGGATTATCGTCAACTTTTTTGGGGATACCACCCATGAGTATGTGGAGATGGCCCGGGCTTTGTCTGATGTAGAACGATTGGATGCTCTGGAGATGAATGTTTCCTGCCCCAATGTGGAAAAGGGCGGCTTGCAGTTCAGTTCTGATGCTGGCGTTTTAACAGAAGTGGTTTCTGCTGTTCGCAAGGCGACCGGAAAGTTTCTTATTGTCAAATTGTCTCCCAACGTTACGGATATTACCTTGCTTGCCAAGGCGGCGGAAAATGCCGGAGCCGATGCTTTGTCCGTGTGCAATACTTTTGTGGGGATGTCGATTGATTTGAAAACCAGAAAACCTCATCTGGCCAACAGGACAGGTGGGCTTTCGGGGCCTGCCATCAAACCCCTTGTTTTAAACCTGGTATATCAGACGGTTCGGGCCGTGCAAATTCCGGTTATTGGAATCGGGGGAATATCAAGCGGCGAAGATGCGGTGGAGTTTTTATTGGCAGGGGCAAAAGCGGTGCAAATAGGAACGGCCAATTTTATAGATCCGGCTTCCACTCTTCATATTATTGAAGGAATCCATCGCTACTGTTTAGCCAATGGAGTGAGCAATCTTTCTGAATTAAAAATGCGGGAGGAGTGACTATCCCACAAATAGAAATCACGTATAAATTCTGGGGACCCGTTTGCTGACACTGCAAAGAATTTCGTAGGGAATGGTTTTTCCTTTTACAGCAAGCTCTTCGACCGATATCATCTCGTCTCCCTGCCTACCAAAAATGACTACTTCATCTCCTG
>DODH01000198.1:1845-5311 GCA_003545625.1 Nitrospina sp. | reverse complement strand
GTCTTTACGATTTTGATATTACGGATGGCGGGATATTGGAAAAAAATGCCATTTATCTGATCCCTCTGATGGAAGAACTGGCCCTGCCGTCTTCCCTGTATGGCTTGGCGAACCCAAAAAGTTCGACCGGCAGGCTGGATATGTTCACCCGTGTCATTGTGGATAAGGGGCATCGGTTTGATGAGATTCCGCGCGGTTATCGGGGTAAGTTGTACCTGGAAATCATTTCCCGTTCCTTTCCGGTGAAGGTCCATGCAGGGTTGTCTCTGAATCAGTTGCGTCTTACTTATGCCCAATCCCCCACGCTGGGCAAACAGGGACTGGAATTGAAATATAAAAACCATCCGATTCTTTTTGACCGGAATGGATTTGTCATCCCCTTCGACCAGATTAAGGTAGAAAGCGGGATTTATATCAGTCTGGATATTTCAGGGGACCAGCCGGAATCGATCATCGCTTACAAGGCCAAGACCAACTCAACAGTTATTGATCTATCCAAAATCAGGCATTACAAGGCGGATGAATTCTGGGAGCCGATTTACCGAAACAAAAAGAATCGATTGATTCTGGAACCGGAAAGTTTTTATATAATGATGTCGAAGGAAAGGGTGTGCATCTGGCCCGACTGGCTGGCGGAAATGATTGCTTATGAACCCAATAGCGGTGAACTTCGCACCCATTACGCGGGTTTTTTCGACTCCGGCTTTGGATGGAACGGAACCGATGAACTTATGAACCAGGGCACCAGGGCGGTGATGGAAGTGCGCCCCCACGATGTACCTTTCATGGTGGAAGACGGGCAGACCTTCTGCCGTCTGAAATTTGAAAAAGTGGTGGAACGACCTGAAAAGGTGTATGGTCTGGCCTTGAACTCCAATTACCATTCCCAGGGCCTGGCGTTAAGCAAATATTTCGACCCCGACCACTAGCTGCCAGCGTGATACCCCATTCGGGGCATGAAGGTAAGCGAGGAACATATCTCGCTGGACTCAATGAGTAATAGCTTGCTCAGGCGAGAAAAGAGTTGTCTCGGCTTAGATGAATAGATAACCCATAGCATTGAATCAGACATGGAACGAGAAGAATTAAAATCGATTGTTGAGAATGTTCTTTTGGCGGCAGACCAGCCGATCAATGCCACTGAACTTTCCAAAATTTTTCTCGATGGGACGGATAAAGACCAACTGCAACCCATTCTTGATGAATTGAGAGAAGAATATAACTCGCGCAATTTGCAGATCATGGAGGTGGCTGATGGATACCAGCTTTGCACCCGGCATGAATACAACGACTGGATCCGGAAGTACTTGAAACTCGACCGCTCATCCCGGTTATCTCAGCCCAGCCTGGACACCTTGTCGATCATTGCCTACAAACAACCGCTCACCCGCCAGGAGGTGGATGACATACGGGGAGTGGACTCAAGCGGAGTGCTCAAGACCCTTTTAGAGAAAAAGGTGATTGGTCCTGCGGGCCGGAAAAAAGTACCGGGTCGGCCCATCATGTATCGGACAACGCAAAAATTCCTGGAGTATTTTGGCCTTAAGGATTTGAGCGATTTGCCCACTCTGGAAGATTTGCGGGAAGAGATGGAAGGGGAAGATCCTCCGCTTCAAACGCAAATCGAATTCTCCAACTCGGAAGCGGCCTCTTCTTCTACCAGTGAGGACGAGCCTCTCACCGAAAGCGGGGAAGACTCGGCAGACGATTAACCCGCTGATTTTTTTTCGCTTCCCATATATATTCCGCTGTTACCATGAAGACTCGTTTGCAAAAAATTATTGCTGATGCTGGGCTCGCTTCCCGCCGGGAAGCGGAAAGATGGATCGAGCAGGGTATGGTTTGTGTGAACGACCAGGTTGTTACCCAGTTGGGTTCATTGGCTGACCCGGTAAAGGACCGTATCGAGGTTGATGGAAAACCGATACCTCGCCATCAGGAACCGGCCTACCTCATTCTGAATAAACCTACCTCTTGTTTGACCACCACGGATGATGATAAGCGGGGGCGAACTACAGTCATGGAGTATGTCAAGGTGGTGCAGACCCGGGTTTTTCCTGTGGGCCGTCTGGATTACAACACCCAGGGGTTACTACTGTTTACCAATGACGGCATTCTTTCAAAGAAACTGTTGGATCCCAGGTATGGTGTGAAGCGGACCTATAAGGTCAAGGTGTCGGGGATCCCGAATGAGAAAACCTTGAAAAGGCTGGCGCGCGGGGTGCACCTTGAGGACAGTCAGTTTAAGCCTATAGAGGCCAGGGTGCAAAGGGCCAGCGGCAAAAACTGTTTTCTCATTTTGACTCTCACGGAAGGGAAAAACCGCCACATCAAAAGAGTGTGTGAGCATATCGGGCACCCGGTGATCAAACTACAGCGAACTCATTTTGCAGGATTGAACCTGACAGGGCTTCCCTTGGGAGCTTGCCGGTTTCTCAGTCCCAAGGAAATCCAAACGCTTAAAAAACTTGTCGGAAAAGAACCTGACCCCATTAAGGTGAGGAGAAAGAAGCGGGCATGAAAATGACTTCATTGAGGTATTTCCCGGCTCTTTTGATGGGTTTCTGTTTCTTTTTTCCGAGTGGGTTTTACAACGCGGAAGTGTTTGCGCAACAAAAGATGCGTGATGTTTATGAGGGTATCGCAACCGTTCAGGTGAAAAGGGATAATTATGTAGCCGCCCGGGAAAAAGCCGTGCACCGGGCCTTGAAGAATGGGTTGGAAGTAGCGTTGCAGGAAATGTTAGGAGACGAGGAGTTTGAAGCGAGCCAGAGAGACCTCCGGAAAATTTTGCGACGCGCCTCGCATTATGTAAAAAGCTATCACTTTTTGGACGCTTACGATGACCTGATCAATAAAACCAGTGATGTAAGATTGGAAATGCGTTTTTTCTCCGCCGCAGTGACCCAGGCTCTGGCAGGCATTGGAGTGATTGCCGGTCCGGTCAGTGAACATAAAGTGGCTCTTCTAATCGATGAGAAAAGTTTTACTTCCGCTCTGATTACCTCCTTTTGGGGTAGCATTCCCATTTCAGAGACCCAGCTAGCCAATAACCTGATTGAAGATGGAATAGAAGTAATGAGCCGGGAAGAACTGCGGGAAATAATTTCTGAAGAAACTGTCCTCGGCGCGATCAAGGGGAATCTAAGTTTTGCCCGGAAGATAGGGTTGAAAGCGGGTGCCGATATCGTTATCGTAGGAACGGCTGTGTCCAAATTGCGCGGGGAAAACTCCAAAGATGGCACCAAAATCGTTCAAGCCAATATTAATGTCAAGGTGGTATCGACACTGGAATCTTCGTTGATCGCGGCCAAAACAGAATTTTCCACCATCAAACATGAGCATGCTTTGCAGGCGGAACTGCAAGCTTTTGATATTGCCAGCAAAAAGCTTGCAGATTTTCTTACC
The DNA here is from genome assembly GCA_003545625.1 of Nitrospina sp. Next base: position 1,903 of record DODH01000198.1, on the reverse strand, counting down.
CCATCGTTCCACCGGTATCGGGAAAAGGGGGTGGAGGCACCTGTGAAGAAGGCCCCTG
>DODH01000198.1:0-1501 GCA_003545625.1 Nitrospina sp. | reverse complement strand
CTGAAGCTCCACCATTATCCATGTCGGATATGTGAATATGAAGGAAAATAATAAAAACCTGTTTTTCATTTCTTTTGCTGTGATTCTGGGGGTCTGCGTTGTGCTTTATTTTTCCCGGCGCGTGGTGGCTCCCTTTTTTATCGCGTTTGCGTTGGCTTACCTGCTGGACCCCTTGGTAGATCGGTTGGTTTCTCTTAAATTTTCAAGAACCCTGTCCGTTTTGGTTTTGATGTCGGTTTTCTTCTTTCTTGCGTTGGGATCCGTAATATTATTGGTCCCGATTTTGAGTATGCAGGCGGAAAACCTCGCAAAAGATATCCCTGTCTATGTTGGAGCTTTTCAGGATTGGATTCGTCCTATACTGGATTTGATCAGCGGACTGGAGTCAGCGAAGGTTGAAGAGTTTCTCAATGAAGGGCTGTCACGTTTTGGGGAACTTCCGATGAAGGCCTTGCAGTTTTCCGGCAAACTTGTCTGGGGATCGATCTCCAACCTGTTCAACATTATTTTGATGATTGCGAATATGGTCATCATTCCTGTCGTGATGTTTTATTTATTGCGCGACTTCGATTCGATCAACAAAAAATTGTTGGAGCTGATGCCCACCCGGTTTCAGGAAAAGACCAAAGATATCGTGCTGGAGATTGACCAGGTTCTCTCACGTTTTGTACGTGGACAGATGATGGTCGCCGGTTTGATGGGCCTTATGTATTCGGTAGGTTTATTTTTGTGCGATACCCCGATGAGCCTGTCGCTTGGAATGATGGCCGGGCTGGCCAACCTGGTTCCTTATCTGGGCCTGATTTTGGGTTTTGTACCCTCTGCGGTTATGACTTATATCCACACTCAGGAGTGGTTGCCGGTGCTGGGTGTCGCGGGGGTCTTCGCATTTGTCCAGGCCATAGAAGGAATGGTTATCACACCGCGCGTGGTGGGCGATAATATCGGGCTTCATCCGGTAGCCGTGATTTTTGCCGTTTTGCTGGGTGGAGAACTGTTTGGAATTACAGGTATGATCCTTGGTGTTCCGGGAGTCGCTGTCCTTAATGTCCTCTTATCACGAGGCATTGTGCAATATAAAGCTTCATCCCTGTACCACTAGTCCCCTTAGTGCTCCTTCGGGGCACGAGGTAGCGAAAACCAGAAGTCAGCCAACCCTTCCCAGGCCCCACGCCTAGTGGTAACTCACTGTTTTTATTGTTCTTTTCACTTGACCCCCTGTAACTTATTGATTATATTGATCTCCAATAGCGGAAACCTGTGTTCCGTTAACCATCCTCCCCCGTGAAGGGGGCCACGCCTATTGGAGATTTATGAACCGCGTTACCACCCGTCCCTTATCCATAACCAGATTATTCAGCGCTATTCAGGGCAACCTTGAACAACGTGCCTACAGTCCGCAAACCATCAAAGCTTATCTCGGGCAGTTGCGGCATTTTGTGCGGGACAAAAACCTGACCAATCCGCAAAATGTTTCGAGTGACGATATCAGAGCTTACCT
>DODH01000157.1:8103-9968 GCA_003545625.1 Nitrospina sp. | reverse complement strand
TTAAGTTTCCAGCATCCCCAATAGACCACCATCAATACGCTGACCTGGCGGAGGGTGACAATCGCGCTCAGCGCTTCGAACTGAAGCACCACGCAGATCAGGCCATACGAACCTAAAGTGGCAATTCCGGCAAACAAGGCTTTCTTCCATTCCTCTCTCCAGGTTTGCAAAATATATTTTGCCGGGTGTTTAGAGAAAAGGTACACATTGCAGAGAGCAAAACCTATCGTCGCTTCGATGAAAAAGAAGGTGACCCCGTTGACGAAGGGCTGATCCGGCAAATGACTTAAAAAGGAATCCATTCCCTTTTTGTCTACCAGGCTGTAGCTGACCACCATCGCCAAAGTAATAAATGCCCAACGCAAATCCTGATCGCGGACAGCCTTTATCAGGTTTTTAAATCCCTGTATCAGCTGTCCTTCAAAGTGGAGGATATATATGGCCGTCAGAATTAATCCAATCGCCAGAAACGTGAAAATGCTCAGGTGCTCATCGAGAAATAACCAGGCAAAAACCGGCACGAATACAGGTGCGGATCGGGCAATGGGGTAAACATAGGAAATATCCGCTGTTGAATAGGCCCGGGAAAGGCAGAGTATATACACTCCATGCAAAATGCCTGAAAGGATGCCCCAGAAAATAATCTCATCACTCAAGGGAGCTATTCCGAACCCTGCGTAGGCGATTAGGGCCATGACCATGACCCAAATCCCTTTTAAGCCAGAAAAGTACTGGGAATTTTTACTGGTCTGGGTCAATATATTCCAGAAAGAATGTAAAAGGCTGGATAACAAAACCAGCCCTATATTAAACAGTGACAAGTTTTAGACTCCGAATTGTTTCCGAGTATCTCTATTTATTAGATAATTTTCTCTACGGCAACTCGCAGCCCTTATTTATAAGGGTTGCTCATGGCCAAAAGTAATTTTCAGAGATGCCCTTCATTAAATATAGAAGGCGGGATTTCCGACATGCAGGCAAAAATCGCGTTCATTTCCTATCCGGTTACAGATTTAGACAGGGCTGTAAAATTCTACCAGAAGGTACTGGGAAAAGAACCCCTGTTTCACCGGGAAGATTGGGCAGAATTTGAGCTAGGTGGGCAAAGGCTGGCTTTGCAAAAGACTTCCGTACCCTCTTCCCCTGCTGGAGCCACGGTTTATTTTCTTGCCCAGCCGATTGAAGGCTTTGTATTTCGATTGAAGGAGCTGGACACCGCACTGGTCGGGAACATAGAAATTCATTCCTACGGCAAACTGGCCCATTTTCAGGACCCGGATGGAAATATCCTGGGCCTCTATGAACCGGCGCATAGGTAAAAGCGGAAATCCCATTGAGCGTATCACCTTGTTGCGGTACAATTGGCATATATGAATAATTCACTGACGCATTTTAATGAAGAGGGGCGTGCCCGCATGGTCGATGTGTCCGACAAGGACCATACCTCGCGTAGAGCAGTGGCTACCGGAGAGGTGCATATGCGACCGGAAACCCTGCAGCTGATTCAAGAGGGACAGATCAAAAAAGGCGATGTGCTGGCCGTAGCACAAGTCGCGGGAATCATGGGAGCAAAACGAACCCATGACGTCATTCCCATGTGCCACCCCCTTCTCCTAACCGGCGTGGACATCAGTTTCCAGATAAACCAGGAACCCGATGCTGAAACGGGGTTATGTTCCATCACCGTCAACGCCACGGTCAAAGTGACCGGGCAAACCGGAGTAGAGATGGAAGCCCTGACCGCGGTTTCCATGACCGTACTCACCATTTACGACATGTGCAAAGCCGTTGACCGGGGCATGGTTTTCAATAATATCGGACTGTTGCACAAATCCGGTGGCAAATCGGGAACCTTTGATAAAGAA
>DODH01000157.1:0-7760 GCA_003545625.1 Nitrospina sp. | reverse complement strand
AAATATTTTGCCAGCCTGAAATCCATTGCCGAAAAAGAAGAAGACCAGTTGGACATTGAAAATCCAATTACCTTAGACCAATTGAGTGATATCATTTCTAAAACAACACCGAAAATGGGAGAGATGATCCGGGAGAAAAAAGTCTTGATCTCGGTCAATCAGGAAATGGCCTCTGTCGATACCATTATCCACGATGGTGATGAGGTAGCATTTCTTCCCCCGTTCTCAGGCGGGACAAAATAATAAGGACATTATTATGAGCACCACTACCGACTCTAAAATACGTATCCAGTTGGAAGATTTCTCCGTTACCGATGAAATCGAAGCCATGAAAAAAGTTTCTCGCAATATCGGCGGCATCACTACATTTTTGGGAACCGGGAGGGAGCTTTCCAAAGGTGAGAATATTGCCAAACTTAATTTCGAGCATTACCCCAAAATGGCAGAAAAAAAACTAGCCGAGATCCGGGAAAAAGCCATCAAAGACTTCGGAGTCATTGACATGAGCATCATTCACCGCGTCGGCCCCATAGACATTGGGGAAAATATTGTTTTGATCATCGCAGTTGGGGAGCACAGAGGAGAAACCTTCAAGGCCTGTGAATGGGCCATTGCTGAACTCAAACGCACCACTCCAATCTGGAAACGCGAAACCACCACCAAAGGCGAAGTCTGGGTTCAGGATACTCCTTAGGAACCTCAGCATGCAGGACAAAGTCATTACCCTTCCTGAAATTCCTCTCACCCTAACCGTCAACGCCCGGCTGGCCCGCTGGCTTTTGCTTGAACACGATGAGCAAAAGAGAAAAGCTGGGGAAAACGCCTGGCAGACCCCACCGATACTCCCCCTGTCATCATGGTTGCGTGATGTTTGGCTTGCATCCTGGCCCGAAAAATATCTCCTCAGTGAACTGCAATGCGAAAAAATCTGGGAAGAAATCATAAATCAGGACTCAGCCCGGCTGGACCTCCTTCATTTGCAAGGAGTCGCCAGCCAAACCAGCAAAGCTTTTTCTTTGCTTCACGAATACCGCCTACCACGTGATAAAAAACTCTATGAACAAACAGACGAGTCGAAGGCCTTCCTGAGGTGGATAAGGCAATTTGAGAGCCGCCTTTCCTCGGCTTTAGCGCCCTGCATGCTTATGGATGCAGTGAGAAACTCCATGCAGGAGGGAGAAATACTCATCCCTCACTCGCTTCGAATACGGGGCTTTGAAGAACAAAGTCCGCAACTAAAATATTTTCTGAACTTCCTACGCGAAAAGGGGACCCGTGTTGATTTCCTCTCACCGGTACCGAGCCCTGAAATTCTTGCGCAAAGGATGGAAAAGCTAAACGACAAAAACGTAAATGTTGAGGAATATGAAAACCGGCAGGGCGAAGCTGAGGCCTGTGCCTGCTGGGTAAGGTCAATATTTCAGCCTGGAAAACGTATCGGCATCGTGGTACCGGAACTGGAAAAATACCGCACACTTCTTAAACGCGAATTGGCGGCAGAACTGGTTCCTGAAACCATTTTCAGTCTGGACGAAGAGGATTTACCTTTTAACATTTCGTTAGCTCCTCCCTTGTCCCAGGAACCCATGATCAAACTGGCGCTGAACCTGTTAAGCGTGAAAACATCCAATGTTCCTGTCAGCACATTCCTGTCTATCATCCAGAGCCCATTTTTTGGTTTTGCTTTTCCACCCACCAGAGAAATATCAGATCTGGAACGTAACCTGCGAAAAAAAAGAGTTCTCTCCATCCCTCTGGATCGATTCCACTCAATTTGTGGCAGTGTTCCTCAAGTAGACCAACTTGTGGAGAGTTTAAAATCCTGGACCTTAAATAACAGCAAACTCATGCCAGAAAAATGGGCGAAGGAGTTGTCGGATTTTTTGAAAACCACAGGTTGGCCGGGAAAAGTGGCACCAGGCACTGATAAACAATCTGTTTTATCGAAGCGGCACCAGGGTTTTGAGGCCTGGAAAGATTGCCTGAACCAACTCTGTTCCCTGAACCAAATCCTGGGTCCCATTAACAGGCTGGAAGTTTTAAACCATCTTACCCATATAACTCGAAGCAAACCTTTTCAGAGCAAAACACCGGAGCATTCCATTCAGGTGATTGGTCTTTTGGAATCTTCCGGAATGCAATTTGATTATTTATGGGTCATGGGTTGCCACCACGAAGCGCTCCCCGCCCATCCTGAACCCAATCCTTTCATTCCCTATGAGATCAGGAATAAATATTCCATCCCACGTTCCAATCCACAGAGAGAACTAAAATTTACCGAGCAATCCCTGACTCGCCTCTTGATGGCCGCACCGGACGTTCATTTCAGCTATCCCCTGCACGAAGGAGACATGGATCTGGAAATGAGCCCTCTATTAAAACGGTTCCCCCAAGATAAGAAGGCCCCGTATCTTTCCAACCGAATCAAGGATCAAGTCCGGGCCATGAACCAATTGGAAAAATTCACGGAGCCCGCATTTCTGCAGGTGACGGATTCTGAAAAAAACCAATATGGGACACAGGGTATTTCGTCAGGATATGCTCTGCTCAAGGATCAGGTGGATTGCCCGTTTCGGGCTTTTGCCCGTCACCGTTTGAACAGCCAACGCACCCCGGTTGCTGAAATCGATTTTGACAATCTGGATCGCGGAAACCTGATCCATAAAGCCCTGGAACTTTTCTGGGACAAAACGCGCAACCGGAAAAACCTTTCAAACCTTTCACATGGCATTCTGGAAAAACGCATTGAAGAATGTGTGCAGGAAGCCCTCAAATTATGTTCACAGCGCACTACCGGCCAAACACAATTTAATAAACTCGAAATAGAACGAAACGTGCGCCTCATCCATGACTGGCTACTTAACATAGAGCGGGAGCGACCCGACTTTCAAGTGCTCCACAACGAGGAAGATGTTTCCATAAACCTGTGTGGCATAAAACTTAGCTTAAGAATCGATCGCATTGATGAAATTCCCGGAAAAGGTTTGTTATTGATCGACTACAAAACTGGAAGAGAGGCAAAACCAGCAGAATGGTTTGCAGAAAAAATACGCGCGCCACAACTACCGCTTTACGCGACGGCCCAACCTCCTGTCGGTTTGGCTTATGGTCATCTGACACTCGGCAAACCGGAGTTCAAGGGCACCGCCGACTTGCCACTGGGAAAACTCAAGAACTACGATTTCGCCAAGGATACCGGATGCTCAACCTGGAAAGAATTGCTGAGTTATTGGAAAAACAATTTGAATCGTGTCGCTGATGAGTTTTTGCAGGGGAATAATCAGGTCCTCCCTGTCAATAAAGGCGAACCTTGCTTACATTGTGAGTTCAACTCTCTTTGCCGAATTCAAGAAATACCGGAGGACACGCCCTAATGCTGGCTGACGAAAAGGTAAGAAAGCAGGCACTGGAACCCGACCAGTCCTTTATCGTTCAGGCCCCGGCGGGATCGGGGAAAACAGAACTGCTTATTCAGCGGTATCTGAAACTATTAGGGCTGGCAAACTTCCCGGAAGAAATTCTGGCAATGACGTTTACCCGCAAAGCCGCCGCCGAAATGAAAGAAAGAATTCTCTCAGCGCTAACCATTGCCCAAACTCGTCCGTGCCCAGAACAAATGCACGCCAAGCTTACCTGGAAGCTGGCGCAAAAAGTTCTGGAGCAAAATGAGCTACGCCAATGGCAATTGATGGATAATCCAGCCCGCCTGAGGATTGTAACCATCGACTCTTTTTGTTCCTCTTTAACCCGTCGCATGCCTTTGTTATCCAGGATGGGAACAAGTTTAAACATCCAGGAAAATGCCAAAAGCCTTTACCGTGAAACAGCAAGAATTATCCTGAACCTGACGGAAAGCGAGACCAATCCCTATGGTGAACTGGTGCGAAATATCCTCCGGCACATAGATAACTCCAAGGAAGACTTCATAAAAAGAATCATCCAGCTTTTGGAAAAAAGAGACCAGTGGATGATCTCCTTTTTCGACCCACGTGAAAACCTGGAAAGGCATCCTCTGAATGACAGCGCCCGGCAAGAGTTGGAACAAACAATGGCAAATTTGATTCAGTCACGCATGGGAGAATTAAAAGACTTGTTCGCACCTGAACTGCAACAGAAAATATTGCAGATCGCCAACTACTCAGGCAGAAATATTGATAATCCGTCCCACCCATGCGCCTGCCTGGGGGAACTGAAAAAATTTCCAGAGGTCTCAATCGATGATTTGGAAATCTGGAAAGCCTTGGCCCATCTTTTTTTAACGGGAAACAATACCTACAGAAAAACAGTGGATAAACGGATGGGTTTTCCTGCAAGTAAAGACTCCAAGGCCAAGGAGATGAAAGAGGCGTTTCTCGATTTAGTGAACTCCATGCAGGAGAACCCTGCCCTTCTGCCCGCTCTGGCTAAGGTAAAAAAACTTCCCCATGAGCACTTCACCGACAGCGAGTGGGATTTGCTTAAATCCACCATCCGCCTTCTGGCAGAGATCAATAAAAGTCTGAAAAAAGTTTTTTCATCCAGGCAGATTACGGATTTCACAGAAATTTCTCTTTCCGCCATCAATGGTCTGGTTCATAAGGATGAGAATGGGCAGGAAAGTCCCACTGATTTACTTTTTTATCTCGATTGCAAAATCCATCATTTCCTGGTGGATGAATATCAGGACACCTCTTACAAGCAGGAAGAGCTTTTGCATAAGCTCACCGCCGAATGGAGCGATGGGGATGGCAAAACCCTGTTCATTGTCGGCGATCCCAAACAATCCATATACCGATTCAGGGATGCCGAGGTGGGTTTGTTTATCAAGATACAGAAACGAGGATTGGGGTCTTTGCGTTTAAAGACCCTGGCCCTGGAATCCAACTTCCGTTCACAAAAACATCTGGTGGACTGGGTCAATACCTGCTTTCAAAAAATATTTCCGAAACACGACGACCCGAACCTGGGAGCCATTTCTTACTCCGAGTCATCAGCGGTATTGCCGGAAAGCGTGCATACCGGAGTGGTGTACCACCCTGTACCATACCACCCAAACAGGCAGGCTATTGCCGAGGAAGAAGCGCACAAGATCACGCTTCTGGTCAATGACCTGCAATCCCAACATCCAGACAAGAGCATTGCAATTCTTGTCAGAGGGCGAACCCATCTTACTTCAATCGTGAAGCATTTTCATGAATCAAACATTGCATTCAAGGCCCAGGCCATCGACTCACTCACTGACAGGCCAGCGATTTTGGATCTGCTTTCCCTACTCACGGCTCTACGTTTTCCTGGAGACCGAACCGCCTGGCTTTCCATCCTAAGAGCACCCTGGTGTGGACTATCTTTGACAGATATCCATGCATTGGTCGAACTGGATCCCACAACGACGATTTGGTCCCTGCTGAATAATCCTGACCGCATTGGACTTCTTAGTGAAGACGGAAATAAAAGGGCACAAAACCTGGTCCGCAATATTCATCCTTTTTTAAACGATTTTGCCGACAAAAATTTTCGCGACATACTGGAAGCCTGTTGGATTGGCCTGGGCGGACCTGCCTGCCTGCAAGGAACCAGTCCTGATGACATTGAGGTATTTTTTAACAAAGTGGAAGAAATTATAGCGTCGGGACAGGAAGAACAATTTGAAAATTTCGACCAAATCCTGACAGATTTGTATGCCAGCCCTTTGGCCGTTCACGATAATGCCGTACAAATCATGACCATGCACAAGGCCAAAGGCCTTGAGTTTGACTTTGTCATTTTGCCTGGACTGGGCAAAGGCATCAAGGTAGATGAAAAGCGCCTGGTTTACTGGATGCCACACGGCGATGATCTATTACTCGCCCCTATTGAGGAAAAAGGCGGCGACCCTTCCCCTCTCTACCAATTTTTATCGGACCTGAATAAGGAAAAAGAAGAATATGAATCCTTAAGACTTCTGTATGTTGCCGCGACAAGAGCTAAAACCCAACTGCATCTATTTGGCCATTTGGAACCTTCCAAGGAGGAAGTATGGAAACCCCATCCCCAATCTTTGCTGAATAAACTCTGGCCGCACATCAAGGAGGAATGGCTCAACAAGCTTCAAGAAAACAAAGACCCTGTTGAGCCAGGTCTCACTGTAACAGAATCTCCCATGCATTCCATTTATCGCCTGCCAATGGATTTTTCACTCCCTGTCCCGGCTGATTCCATCCTTGAAGGACAGGTGGTTGAAATTGAAGATGAAAAAGATGTTGAGCCTGAGTACTACTGGGCAGGAAACACAGCGCGTTGCCTGGGAAATGTCCTACACCGTTGCCTGCAAAGTTTAGCTGGAGAAAAATTGGAAAGCGAACCTGAAGAAATAATAGAAAACTTGAAATCTAAACTTCAACCAGCTCTTCTAGGGGAGGGGTTACCCCTCGACCTGGCTGAAGAAGCAACAAAATCAGGACTTTTGGCTCTCACCAACATACTAGAGGATGAAAGGGGATGTTGGATTTTGGCTCCACATGATGACGCCCATTCCGAGTATCCCCTGACCTTCTTTCAGGATAATCGGTATATTCGAAACGTCATTGATCGTACATTCGTTGACGAAGGGGTTAGGTGGATCATTGACTACAAAACCGGGACCCATAAAGGAAAAGGGGAAAATCTTGAAATCTTTTTGGAAAATGAGGTAAAACGCTATAGACACCAATTAGACCGCTATGAAATGGTGCTAAGGAAATATGGCGAGAAACGCCCTATTAAAAAAGCCTTATATTTCCCCTTACTCAAAGCATGGCGGGAAATTAATAAATAGTTCAAGGAAATTTGAATTCAATGGAAAAGAAAAATATTATCAAAACGCTTTTGGAGGGCAACCAACGTTATATCACTGGAGGTGCGTTGCACCCCAATCAATCTTTCGAACATCGTCTTGAACTGGCCGAGAGCGAAAAGCCGATTGCGGCAATATTAACATGCGCGGACTCACGAGTTTCCCCTGAGATCATTTTTGACCAAGGCCTCGGTGACCTGTTTGTTTTGCGAGTGGCTGGCAATGTGGTCAACGAAATGTTTGTAGGAAGCCTGGAATATGCCGTAGAACACCTTAATGTCAGCTTGTTGATGATTTTAGGGCATTCCCAATGTGGAAACGTGGATGCAACCATCAAGGGAGGCTAGTCAACGGGACATATCGGCAGTCTGTTGCAGGCTATAAAACCCGCATTGGATAGATTGAAGAAACAATCCCCCGGCTGGGTAAATATTGTCGCAAAAGAAAATGTGAAAATTGGCGTAGAAAGGTTACGTACTGAAGACCCTATTTTGACGGCCCGATATGAAGAAGGTGCTATAGATATCGTCGGCGCATTTTATGACATTAAAAGCGGCAAAGTGAGTCTTATCATTGAAACTCAAAAAATTATTACCCCCCATTCCCCAACACCATTTTCATCCTCCCCCATCCACTATCAATAACTATTTGATTTATAAGCTCTTTTTATGCATTTTTGCTATACTTGTTTAAAGTTCACAGCTGTACAAACCGTTAAGAGTTTAGAGCCCGCTAGGAAAAATACGCATAGCGGACCGAGCGGATGTTGTCCAAGATGTCTGGTTTCTTTTATCTGACAGGTGGTTTTTTTAAAGGTAAGAAGGAATGGCCCTGGTCAAATCACAACGCAACGTACATTTGTGGGTTCGGTTTCAAATCGAGAGCATTAAGCTGAGGCTCTGGTGGAAATATCTGAAGCACCTTGCGGCTTCACTTTTCAGCAAGCACTGAACCGGCATAATACTACCCA
>DODH01000319.1:14029-14450 GCA_003545625.1 Nitrospina sp. | reverse complement strand
TTCCCGCTACGGCGAGGCGGTCGCGCACGGCCTGGACCCGCTCATCGACTTCTTGCTGAAACTTGTGTCCGCTTTGTTTCACGCCCAGCGTCTCGGCGGTTTGCCGAACATCGTTCCAGATATCTCCCAGCCTTTTGGGCCTGAGAGAAATGATTTTGCAATCCAGAAGTTCCCGGCAGGCTTCTTCCACCTGCGAGAAGGAAACGGCGCAAACATCACACAAGTCCTGAGTCACGATGAAGTCGGGTTTTAAGGTTTTTAACAATTCCACATCTAGATCGTAGACCGACACGGCGTTCTTCATCACTTCGAGAACCGAATTGTGAATGCCCGCACTATCGAGTTTAGAGTTGGCACGGGTGGAGGTGAGCCGAGGCAGGGACTGAACCGTCTTGGGATAATCGCATTCATGCGACACGCC
>DODH01000319.1:9423-13728 GCA_003545625.1 Nitrospina sp. | reverse complement strand
ATAATCGCATTCATGCGACACGCCAACCAGGTTTTTCTCTAACCCGAGTTTCACCAGAATTTCTGTCGCCGAAGGTAGCAGGCTAACCAGTCTCATGATTTCTTCTCACAGATAGGACGAATAAACATATTAACAGGATAAAGGTAATACCGCTGATTGTAAAACCCGTTCTTAACCCTACGGGCTCATAAGAAAATTCTATTTGGTGGCTCCCCGGCCCTAACTTTACGCCTCGGTAAAAATAATTGGCGCGGTAAATTCGTTCCGGCTGGCCATCGACCTCGACCTTCCAACCGGGGAACCAGGTATCGAGCAGGACTAAAAAACCTTCCTCGTTCTGCCTGGTTTTCACTGTGACCCGGTTGGGACCATATTCGATTCGCTCGACTTGACCGGAAAAGTTTTTTTCCTTTTTCACCACGACCTTTTCTGCCAACAGCACTTGCCGAAGCGGGTCGAACGCAGAAGCATAATAAGTATCGAGCTGTTCCGCTGAGGGCACCACCCGCGACTCGCCAACTAGGAAGGCGCGCGGAAGGGCATCTTCAAACACATTCACCTTTTTGACTCCTCTGGGGTATTGGGGGGAAGGCAACTGCTCGTAGTCTTCTGTAACCCAATACTTCACATTACTGCGTTTTAGAATCCTTTTCTTTTTCGGGATGTCCGCCAAGACAAATGATTGGTACCAGAGTTGACTCTTCTTTGTCTTCATGGTGGCATACCCATCCACATAACCCAGGCCATAAACCGCCCCAATGTTGGGGTAGACCTGATCTCGTGTAGCCAGTTGGACGCTCAGCAAATTATAAGGGGGTCGGGATGTCTTACCTGCGGCCGGATTAGAAGAAACCTTTTTCCGCGCCGGTTTTTCAAGCAACATTCCGCTATAAACGCGAAACGAGTCAGCCGTTCCCCCCAGGCGTTTGGCCAAAGGAGGTGGGTCGGTATAAAACTCCCGATCGATCAGAGGAATCAGCATGGAATTTTTGCCCATCAAGTCCATCACCATTAAAAGCAGGAGAAGGCTGAAGAACCCCAACCGATTTATTTTTTTTAAATGCAGGGCAAAAATACCGAATGCCAGTAGCAGTAAAATCATCAGACTTTCCAGTCCAGCCCGGTCGACATGGGTCCCAAACATTCCCGCGACCACCATCGCAGTAGCCAGCAGAGCAAGCAGGAGTTTTTTCATTGCCGTTTTTTCATGAGTAATAACAGTGACAAACCGGTCGAGACCCCAGGCAGACAGAAACACCAGAGCATAAGCACAAAAGAAAAAGAATTTTTGCGGGAAGCGGAACAGATTAAACACGGGCACCCATTCATGAAACAGCGAGTAAAGCGGGTTGAACTTGCCCAAGGCAAAAAACACCCCTACGCCGAAAACCGTCAGCCAGAAGCGGATGGGTTTTTGCTCCCGGCCTACCAGCAGACAACCGGACAAAACAAACAGTGGCACAATGCCCATATAAAATCCGTGCACAAAATAACTCATGTTTCCTCCATCCTGTTCGAGAAAATGTGAAAAATTCTCAGGTAGGAACAGTTCGAGCAATGCGCCAGGTTCCAGCGACCAGATGGTGCTTGCGGCAAGGGAGAGTCCGCCACTGCGACCTGTTTCTTGCAGCAAATGGTAGGTGGGTATCCATTGCAGAGCCGAAAGAGCCAGCGCGGCCACACCAAGTGCCAGCACCCCCAGGGTTTTTTGTCTGAAACCGCGTTCTTCATTTTTCGCCAGATAAAGCGAATGGGCATAAATCAGCAGGACAGAAAAGATTGCGTTTTCCGGCCCACCGCCTAGAACCTGAAAAGCCAGAAAAACCACAGCGCTGCAGAAATATTTCAGCCCACCGTTAAACATGAACTTTTGCCACATCAAAAAAATTAACGGCAACCAAACGGCCGACTGGAACTGGTTGTAGACCGAGGCCAGCGATAAAAAATATCCTCCCAGCAGGGCAGTCAATGACGCACAGAGAGATGCCGGAATCGATCTGTCCCAATACCGGCAAAGGACATAGACCGAAACCGTCAGAACCAGGTGGTGAAACAGGAAGTAGGCATGGAAGGCAAATAAAAAATCTTCCAGTAAAAATAAAACCGAAGGGGGATAGAACGCCCCGGGATGCATCAGAGACATATAAGGCATGCCCTGAAACAAATAGGGATACCAGTAAGGCCATTCCCCCACCGCCCATATTCGGGCGAGGTAGAATTTCATGGGATAGGCAAAATGGTGGATGTCGCGAAAAAAGAAAGTGCTTCCTTCAAACAGAACCGGGAAGAAGAACAGAGTGAAAACAAACAGAAGAAAACAGGCCGCCAGTAGGGACGCCCCAGATCGGGACAGGAAGTCATTCTTCATTTTGCATTCCTGAAATGAAAAAATACCGGCCCGCTAAAAGGAAAACCAATATAGAGAAGGAAAAGTATGGCGGATTCATGCTCCTTCAGCCCTTGAGATGCTTGTTATTTTCCATATCAAACCACATGGCAAAAAGCAGAAACTGCAAACCGGATATCACCAGAAAAACCGAGAACAACGCGCTGGTAGCAGAAACCGGTCCGGAAAAAATTCGGTGCAGGAACAAATAAAACCCCGTGAGCGCACCGGCGGGAAACGCAATCAGGCCCAAGGTGTAGAAAAAGACCAGTGGGTGAAAGTCGCGGATCACATATTTTCCAACAAGCCGCCTGAAAAAACAGGTGACCAGTAGTCTTGAGATGGTGATGACCACCCGTGTTACACGTATCTCGGAAATCTCTCCAATATTATATACGGGGCGCACAGGGACATCGCGCACCGAACAATCAACAATGTTCAATTTAACCAGCAGGTCGTTGGGCATGCCATATCGAGGATAGACATTTTTGAGATCCACCAATGCCAGTGCCCTTTTTGATATCGCTGTGTACCCACACTGGGTATCCGCCACATGCCAGTAGCCGCTGGCGATCTTGGTCAGCAAAGACAAAACACTGTTGCCTATATACCGGTGACGGGGAATGATATCCCAGGCGTCGCCATGAAACAGGCGATTGCCCTTGGCATAATCTACCCCTTCCAGGGCCACAGGCCGGATGAGGTTTTCAAGATCTGCAGGGTCCATCTGAGCGTCTCCGGCCATGACCACCGCAATATCGACGTCATTCTCCAGGCTCGCCTTGTAGCCGGTGCATATCGCCGCCCCTACGCCCCGGTTTTCTTCGTGGCGGATCAAAACGATTCGGGAATCGGTTTCCATCCTTTCCCGCACCTTATCGGATGTGGCATCCTGGCTGAAATCATCGATGACAAAAATCTGATCGACCCAGTGAGGCAGGTCCTGAAGGACCTTCTGGATCAACTTTTGCTCATTGTGAGCCGGAACCACAACGGAAATCACCTTGTCTTTATACATTTTAAGAGTCTCTCTTTATTCGATAATTTTCTCTACGCTTCTAATCCGTTTGAGATCTGTTAACGTTTTTATTTTTTTTCTGGCAACTCTCAAAGTCGAAATAGTTTTTTCTTTGTTTCCGGAACCCAGCCAGGCAAGGCTCTTTTCCAGATACGGACGGAACGCCTCAGGATCGGCTTTCAGGGCACGATTGAAAGACCTTATCGCACCTTCATAGTTCTCTTCGCTTTGGAACACCAACCCTTCCGCCAAATGGGTTGCGAAAAAATCGGGAAATTTATTTTTCATGGTTTCCCATTTCTTTCGCGCGTCTTCCAGTTTGCCGTCCAGGATCAAATTATCCACCATCTTTAAATGCCATGCGACTCCTCTCTGCCCGAGGAATTCATGCATCACCATCAGGGCTTCCCTTTCCTCCTTATAATAGCCTGCCGAATGAAAATATGCGGCAAAAGAAGGAATGTAATAAGAAACCTTGTTGATCCACGCCGATTCATTCTGAATTCCGGGCAGACCCAGTTCCTCTTCCAGCCATTGCTTGAACTCGCCAAACCCTTCACCGGGACTCAGGAGATTGCTCCTATCATCTCGGTAACGCAATAACAGGTTGTGATGCGGGACAAGCTTTTCTGCCAAAGGAAATTCCTGCAAAAAAGAAATGTTTTGTTCGATCAGCAGAGGACGCAGACGGGAATTTTGATCGAAAAAATCAGTCGCATATAAATAAGCCTCCGCTCTGGAACTAAACCGGTAATTTTCCGGTGCCGGGAGTTTGAGATCCGGGTACTTTTTTGATGTCATCAAAGAAGGTGGATGGGTATCCAGGAAATCCCAGGCTTTCACAAAAGTGACATCGTCTCTCAGCCTCATCACATCCTGATGGTAGGCCGAATTGAACCAG
>DODH01000319.1:7282-9111 GCA_003545625.1 Nitrospina sp. | reverse complement strand
GATGGTAGGCCGAATTGAACCAGGAAATACCCGCCACAAAAATACTGTTATCATCCAGAGAAAGAATCATACGTTGCAATAATGACTCCGCAAAATAATTGCCGGAACGGTCTACTTTGCTGTAGTTGGATGAAATCAGCCACGCCACACAGCCCACCAGAATCAGGGGAACCATTGTTTGTAGATTGGTCGGAAACCAGTTTTTACTTTCCGGGCTATTTTGTGAACCAGGCGAATTATTGTTTGTCCATTTTGCCTGTAAAAGCCAACATAGAAAAACCGAGGTCCACAAACAGGCCACGATATGCGAAGGGAAATAACTCTCCTTTCGCCAGCCCGCGAAAAAGGAGGCATTCACCGCAACAATCAGTAGAAAGAAAAAAAACAATGGACGATTGGCTTTAAAACAAAGCAGGGCACCAACAAGGAATCCGACAACGGCTACAGGCGTCAGTTGCTTATTCAGATCATGGGCCAGCATCTTTAAAACATGCAGGGCATTTGTTCCCAGTGAACTCAGGTCAGGCCATATCGTGTTTGTTTTCTCAAGATTGCCCGCAGGCAACTGGTCGAAATGGGTTTCGGCATGTTGCCGGTCCGTGACCTGGTACAAAAATCCCTGAAAAGTTTCCGGGTTTCCCCAATCGATGGTGGGTTCTGCAAACGAACGGATCGGCAAATACAGATAGACCGAAAATCCTATCAAAAAAATCAAGCTGGAAACGAGAAGATTTTTAAAGCGCTCCATACGCTCCCAGGCGAAAAACAGCAACAGGATAGCAGGTAAATAGAAAACGACCGTCGCATGGTTTCCCGCACTCAGTCCATAAAGAAAAGCGGACGCATAGAGAAACCGCACATCTTCTTTCATCTTCCACTGCAGGAGCAAATAAATAATCAGGCAAGTGAAAAAAGAATGCAGGGTATAAACTTCCGCAACCAGGGCGTGATACCAGAACGGTTGACTGAAGGCCAGCAGTAAAGCCGGAAACAACCCGGCAATGGTTCGGGATTTTCCCGGTCCAAATAATATCTCTAGAAAAAGGTTTGTCGAAAGGTAAAGAAATACCAGAGTCAGGCAGGCAAAAACCAGCGAAAACAAATTGACCTTGAAAGCGATAGAACCAAGAGGAAGAAACGTGAAGGCCTTTACCAGCAAGTTATAGGTAGGAAAACCCGCCGGATGGCTGATGCCCAAAGAAAAAGCAGTATTGATGAATTCCGGTGAATCCCGATAATCAAGGGAAGGTGCAAGAGTGCTGAGGTAAAACCCGGCGGGGAAAAGGATTAAAAAAAAATTGTCCGGGTCTTTGAGTAGGATTCTGTCATCAGGGGATTAGCGAAACAATTAAAAGAAAAATCCCCACCCCCCGCCAAAAGCGGGGGGTGGGGAATTCCCGTTAACAAAAAAACGATTAACTGATATTACCAACAGAATCCATGGTGTATGTCGTGGACGTCGAATCCGAGCTATGGATTCCTGTTGCGGAAAAAGCTGATTCCGTTCCGTCAGTAAAAGCAATGGTAACGTTAGCCGAAGATACCCAACCATAGGAAGTCTGAGTGGCAATGGCCGTCGTACAAGAATCTGATCCCGTATTATCCGACCAGTAGGCTTTGCAGGCCAAGAAAATGTTATGCAGATTGCCTTTTGCGTCAGATTGGTAAGCTCTGTTTTTATAAGCGCTGAATTGGGGAATCGCGATGGCCGCCAAAATACCGATAATAGCGATAACAATCAATAATTCAATAAGGGTAAAACCCTTTTCTCCTTGAACCCGTCTGAATTTGGATAACATTTTCTTCTCCTCAATATGGTTAACAAAACA